>JAHIPJ010000180.1 GCA_018894445.1 Actinomycetota bacterium | reverse complement strand
TCTTTTTTTCCAAATTCAAAACCATCGGTTCCCTTTTCCACAATAATCGCGCTTGCGCCCCTTACTCCTTTTCCAGGGTTGGTCATAGCAAAAATAGTATATATATCTGCTTCTCCGCCGTTAGTTATCCACTGCTTGGTTCCATTTAAAATATAGGAGTCCCCATCCTTTTTAGCGGTTGTCCTTATACTACCGGCGTCGCTTCCGGCTTCTGCTTCCGTCAGACCGAAGGCAGCAAGTTTACTACCGCTTGCAAGCTGAGGCAGGTACTTCTTTTTCTGACCTTCACTCCCTGCTACAAGGATTGGTATGAGACCAAGACCGGACGCGGCATAAGAAGTAGCAACACTAAGATCACCCCTGCTCAATTCCTCAGTAGCCAGGCAGACTTCAAAAATACCGGTACCCATACCTTCATATTCCTCGGGAATAAATAACCTGAAAAGATCACTTTTTCCGATCTCATTTATTATCTCCCAGGGAAATATTCCTTTCTCATCCATTTCAGCTCTGACGGGAACTATCCTTTCCGCCACAATCTGACGGCAGATGTCCACTATCATCTTTTGTTCTTCTGTTAAAAGGTATCTCATAAATCCCCCGTTTATAATTAATTATAAAACCATTTTATAAAAAGACGCGGGTATAATCCAATAGTTTCACTATTTTGGGCTCTGGCTAGCCCGGAGGTAAATTTTTGTGGTGAAACTTTATACATACCGGAGCGTCTTACCTAAAAGACTTTAAAGCCTAAGTATATAACTTTTTTAAGGACAAATACTTTTTTATAATCCAGGTCTAAATGAGAGGTTTTATGAATAATACAACGAATATAGAAAATGCAGGTGTAGGAGTTAAATCCTATGACAATAAAATTACCACCAGCCTGGTATTCTCCTTAATCTTTGCAGTCCTTATGGCAATCTCGGCAAATTCATTTGTATATCTTCCTTTTACACCGGTTCCAATTACCATGCAGGTTTTAACTGTGCTACTTTCCGGGATATTCCTTGGCAGCAGGTGGGCTCTTGCCAGCCAGACTATATATGTTTTTATGGGTCTTATGGGACTTCCGGTTTTCAGCGGGTTTAAAAACGGAGCTATTGCCCTGGCCGGACCCACAGTCGGGTATATTGCCGGATTTATGGTTGCTGCATTTGTCACCGGATATTTATATAAAAATTCAGGCAAAAGGATTAATAATAATCCTTTAAGAAACTTATTTGCCGGTTTCATTTCCTGTCTTGCCGGAGTGGTAGTGATTCATCTTTTTGGATTCATTTATCTATTTGGCTACCTCTTTAGCCTGACAGGTACTCAATCAATTTCAGATACACTTACCAAAACCTGGAAATTAGGTACACAGCCTTTTATAGCAATAGATTTCCTAAAAATTCTTATTGCACTGTCTATTCTAAATTTAAACAAGATTAAAAAATGAGAAATATAAAAATAAACGACATCACCATAAGGGATATATTCCAGAATATGGACCTGGGGTATATAGATACCCGAACACTCGATATCATTCTAGAACATTTTAACAGTATAAAATATGACAGCCTTGAGATACTGGGCGGTTCAAGCTTTGAAAAAATACTTGAAAGCAATCTCAGTATGGCACCGCTTGAGGTTGCTTCTTATATTAAAAATAAGATTCCATCCACTCCACTGCAGGTACTTATAGGAGCAAGAAACCTCGGGGGGCTGGAAGTTTATTCAAACAGTATTATTAAAAGATTTATAAAGCAGTGTGTAAAAAACGGGATTGATATATTCAGGGTATACGACTCATTAAATGATCTGGAAAATTTAAAATACACCATATCTACAATCATAGAAAATGGTGCAGGGTGTCAGGGGACTATAATATACGATAATCTGCAGGATACCGGATTCTATATAAAAACTGCAAAAAAGCTAAGAAGCTATGGCTGCACAAGCATATGCATAAAAGATGCCGAATCGACAATACTTCCAAAAAAAGCAGCAGAACTTTTTGCAAGCTTGAGCAGCGAAATTGAAATTCCCAAATTTTTTTGTGCTTCAAACTTAAGGGGGCTTCAAATATTAAATTATTTTGAAGCATGCACTAATGGTTGTGATGGAGTGGACTTGAGCCTTCTACCCTCTTCATATAATGACTGCGGCCCAACAGTCTTTTCATACATTCTAAGTTTAAAGGATACAGACATCTCACATAATCTGGATTATTTAAAAGTCGCCCAGTTAAGTGAAAATATAAAAAAATATATCTATCCGTATATAAAGCAGGATTTATTTTCCACAAAGTTTATTCTTAACAATACCAATAAAAACCTTCTCCCAAAATGGCTAATTTCAAGTATCGGTAATCAGCTGCAGGAAATTGGTGAAACTAAAGCAATAGATTCTGTACTGGAAGAAGTTTTCAAGATAAAAAGCGAAATAGGCAACCCTTCGCTTTCCACTCCCATAGGCCAGATTATAGGGAGTCAGGCTATACTTAATACTGTTATTTCTGACTTTAGATGGGAGATTCTATGCGATGAAATAAAAAAACTTATATTGGGGTATTTTGGAAAGCTTCCCAGAAAGATAGATAAAAAAATTCTTGAAAAATTAGAAGATACAGCAGGCGAAGAAAAAGGCAAGGTCAGTCTGGAAGTTGAAGATATCTACGAGCAGTGCAAAAGTGAGCTGGAAAATCTTTCAGATAAGGATGAGGATATTTTAAGTTACTGCTTCTTTCCGGAAAAAACCAAAAAATTTCTTGAGAAAAAAAAGTACAGCCAGGAAAAAACTCCGGCAGAAAAAGATCTTGATTTTACCAAAGCAGGACTTACCTTCAATGGCAGTAGGGTTGATTCAATTGCTAAATTAGGGAATCTTGATATTAAAAAATTAAGGGAAATAACCAGCCTGGTTGAAAGCAGTAATATAGAAGAAATAAAGCTGGAAGTAGATGGCGTGAAAATATCCATAAATAACCCGAAATTCAGACTGCCAGAGCAGAGCACAAGAAAGGAAGAGGAACCAGAACCTGCAGTAAAGAAATCTGACGATTTAGCGGAAATCAAATCTCCTATTGTAGGTACATTTTATACCACACCTGGACCGGACTCCCCACCATTTGTAAATGTTGGCAGCAGGGTTAAAAAAGGTGATACGCTGTGCATAATAGAAGCTATGAAGCTTATGAATAAGATTAACTCGGAGTATGACGGCCAGATAAAAGATATTCTGGTTTCCAATGAAGATGCTGTAGAATTTGACCAGACATTAATGGTTATAAAGAGAGATAAAAAGTAATTTTATGTTTAAAAGGATATTTATAGCAAACAGAGGAGAAATTGCAGTAAGAATAATCAGAGCCTGCAGGGAACTCGGTATCGAAAGCGTTTCAGCATATTCAACCGCAGATAAGAACTCAATCCATACAAAACTTTCGGATAAAAGTATCTGTATTGGTTCTTCCCCTCCAGCCAAAAGCTATCTTAATATAGACAATATAATTACTGCGGCAAAGGTCACAGGCTGTGATGCGATTCATCCGGGATATGGATTTCTGGCAGAAAATTCCAGATTTGTAGATATCTGCAACCAGAATAATTTAATCTTTATAGGACCTCCAGCTGAAGTAATTTCACTTGCAGGAAACAAATCTAAAGCCATAGAG
This sequence comes from Actinomycetota bacterium, assembly GCA_018894445.1. GTDB lineage: Bacteria > Actinomycetota > Humimicrobiia > Humimicrobiales > Humimicrobiaceae > Hydromicrobium. Next base: position 7,556 of record JAHIPJ010000180.1, on the reverse strand, counting down.
GTTATGAAGAGAAATAAAATACCGGTTATACCGGGATCATCCGGCAATGTAAATAGAATAAAAACAGCATTGAAGTTAAGCAGACGTCTGGGCTATCCGGTAATTATAAAGGCATCTTTCGGCGGCGGCGGGAAGGGGATGAGGATTTGTAATGATAAAAAAGACCTGATAGCTCATTTACCGCTGGCAAAATCTGAATCCGAGTCTTCTTTTGGAAATGGTGAAGTTTATATAGAGAAATACATTCCAAAACCAAGACATATTGAATTCCAGATCATTGCAGATAATTACGGCAATACCGTATGTGTGGGAGAAAGGGAATGTTCTATTCAAAGAAGACACCAGAAACTTATCGAGGAAGCACCTGCAGTAAACCTGCCAATCAAAACCAGTAGGTTAATGAGGGAATTTGCATTAAGAGCTGCCAGGGCTGTGAATTATAAAAATCTGGGAACTATAGAATTTCTATTGGATGGTCAGAATAACTTTTATTTTATTGAGATAAACACCAGGATTCAGGTAGAACATCCTGTAACCGAAATGGTAACCGGTATTGATCTTGTAAAAGAACAGATAAGAATAGCTTACGGCCAGAAGATTGATAATCTGAGAGAAAATTATAAACCACTGGGTCATTCTATAGAATTCAGGATTAATGCTGAGGATCCGGACAATGATTTCAGGCCCTGTCCCGGAAAGATAACAGAAAGTTTTCTGCCCGGTGGGCCCGGCGTAAGAGTAGATACTTTTATCAGTCCAAATTGCGAAGTCTCACCATTCTATGATTCTCTTATAGCCAAGCTTATAGTCTGGGATAGCACCAGGGAAGAGGCAATCTTAAGATCGATAAGAGCCCTGGATGAATTTAGGATAGAAGGCATTAAGACTACAATACCTTTCTATAAAAAGATTATAAAAAATAAAAATTTTATATCAGGAAATATTCACACCCATTTCATTGAAGAAGAAATAAAATAATATCAATAATTATAAATTTCCATAAGCAGGCCTTTCCTATCCCTTAGATAAAGAGTATCATGATCATTATTCCATATAGGTTTTGAACTGCCCCAGTAGAATTTACCTTCCCTGTCTTTGCCGCTTCCTGTATAAAGATATATGGTAGAGCCGGGTTTAAAAATATACCTTCCAAGCTTATAGATACTGGTTCCGCTGTCCTTTACTGTCCAGCCATCAGTGTTAACGATATCATCTCCTATATTCTCTATTATCACATATTCATCATTTAAATTCAGATTATCATTACCACTGGCATCATAATTGATATCAATCTTTACAATATCTATTTTTGATTTCTCCCACAAACCCAGATTATTTGATCTTGCATAGCGTTCTGCCGCTAAAATTTTTTCCGTATATTTTACATCGGGAGGATAAGTGTATGCATTTGCAAATCCTCTTTTTACCATCTCAAGATTCACAAATAGACCATCCATATAAACATATCTTAACAGCCGGCTATATTTATCCACTTCAGATATGTCTTTTTCTAAAACAACCTCCTTGCCCAGAACCATTGCTTCCAAAACTTCTCTGGCCTCTCCATAAAAATACATTCCATACTCAGGAGTATTAATTCCAATTAATCTTACCCTGCTGTTATCTGAAAGGATTATGGTATCACCATCTACTACTTCCTTTACTATAAAATTACTGTCGCTGGCATCATTATCACTTCTGCCACTACTGCTCCCATAATCATAATACAGGCCGCAGCCGCAAAGAATAACAAGAAAAATTATTATAAAAAGTGGAAGTACCTTTTTTAGGATAGCCATTTATTTTTACTTTTTGCGCAGTTCTAAAAACCTCTTTCTTGCCTTATCACTCAGCCTGTTTTCAAAAGAAAAAAACACTTTATCAGAATTTTTTTTAGAGCGGTCTATTTTTTCCCTTATCTTATTCTTTAAATCTTTAATCTCCAGACTAAATTCCCTGCTGGATTTCCTGTAAATATTTTTCCTGAAAACTACTTTCTGCTGCATGTAATCAGATGTAACCACAAATATTCTTCCATACCCGGTTTCCTTACCTGCCAGTTCTTCAATAACATCATCAGCAGTTTCATTTTTTCTTGAATAAATAACCTTTATATCATCAACAATCTGGATACTCCTATTTAGATTATCGCTATTTCTGGCATCAAAAACAACAACCATATCGCAATTCTTTTGATTTTTATACCAGGTAAGATCCGATATTAGTTTTCCCCTTAGATACATTAAATTTTCATTGCCCAATTTGTCGGCTTTGAAAAAATTAAATATAAAATTATGTCCATCTACTATTACCAAATCTCTAATATCAATTTTCTCTCTCAATTTGCTCCTGTACCTTATATAAAATAATTCCACTTGCAACTGAAACATTTAGCGACTGCATTCTGCCGCTAAGTTTAATAGAAATCATAATATCACAACTGGCGCTGACCAATCTACTCATTCCCTTATCCTCACTTCCAAGAACCAGTGCGAGTGGAAGTGTAAAATTAACTTCATTTAAATATTTTACTTCCGGAGTTATATCCAGTGTTGTTCCATAAATCCAGAATCCCTTATCTTTTAATTCCTTTAAAGTTCTGACAATATTTACTACTCTGAATATTTTTATCTCCTCAAGGGCGCCGGCGGAAATCCTGCTAACTCTTTCATTTAAAGCCACGCTTCTTCTTTTGGGTATAATAATTCCTTCAAAATTAAATGCATTACAATTCCTTATTATTGAGCCAAAATTCCCAACATCAGTTACACCATCAAGGACGATAAGCTTACTTTTACTATCGGTCTTCTTATTTAAATACTCATCCAGGTTGCAATAATTATAAGAGGATACTCTGGCACAAATACCCTGGGAGTAAATATTCTCGCTGGAGATTCTATTAAACTGGTCGGGTTCAAGCTCCAGGGTACCTATATTTTTCTTTTTTGCTTCTGAGATTATACTCTGCATTTTTGAATTTATTTTTCTTTTCTTATTAAGGATAATTTCGTATATTTTTCTATTGCCTGCATTTCTGGTAATCAGTGAATAAATAGGATTAATTCCGTATAAATATTCGTAATTTATATTTTTATCCATAGTTATTCTAAACACTTTTTAATAAAGTAATTTAAATAAAAGACACCGGAAATTATTTTAATAGTTATAATATCCTGTCCCTTATATTTTTTGAATATAAAAACTATTAAAATATGCAGATAAAAAAGAGGGGCTGGCTCCCAGAAATATAATTGCAATTAATCTTAATCTCTTTTATTTATAGATTTCCAGAGGGTGCCTTCTTTTCTATCTTCCAGTATAATACCCATACTGTACAGATAATTCCTGATCTCATCAGCTTTCTTATAATCCTTATTCTTCCTGGCAGCCTCCCTTTCCGTTATCAGTTTTTCTATCTCTTCTTTTGTCATTTCTATCCTGGTCTCTATATTCTCCGATATTCTTGAAACTTCCTTTATAAAATTTAACCCCAGGACAAGACCCAGCTCTTTTATCTTTATGTAGGCGCCGCTCAGGCTCTTTTTTAAAGAAGCATTATTTTTAAAATCTGGTTTTTGTATAATGTTATTTATATTTTTTACGAATTCAAAGATATCCCCAATTGCCCTGGCAGAATTAAAGTCATCATCCATAGAATTCTTAAAATTAACTTCAAACTTCCCGGTAAAGGTACCAAGCCTGGATATAACCTGCATGTCAGCTTTTCCCCCGGTTCCCCCGCCCGATAAACCCTCTTTCTGCTCTATTAAAAATTTGATATTTTTAAGGGTATTGGTAATCTTTTCCAGAGCTCTGCCTGCCTCCTCCAGCTTTTCCATGCTGAACTCCAGAGGACTTCTGTAATGTGTGGAAAGTATGTACATTTTTATTGTATCAGGAGAATAACTCTTAAGCAGATTTTTTAAAATCCAATTATTTTTAAGTCCCAGCGACTTTGACATTTTTCCTGACTTTACCTCAATCATACCATTATGCATCCAGTACCTGACAAAATCCCCTTCCCTGGGAAAAGCAGCTTCAGATTGTGCAATTTCATTTTCATGGTGGGGAAATATCAAGTCTATTCCCCCGCCGTGGATATCAATATTCCGATCCAGCAGAGTAGTTGACATTGCAGAGCATTCAATATGCCAGCCCGGCCTTCCCCTGCCCCAGGGACTGTCCCAGAAAGGTTCGCCTTCTTTGGCTTTTTTCCATAGGGCAAAATCAATTTTATTTCTTTTTTCAAAACTATTATCCCCGGTATCCTTCATCTCGCTGATATTCTGCCCTGAGAGTTTTCCGTAGGCCAGGAATTTACTGACTTCAAAATAAACATTACCATCTACTACATAACCATAACCATTTTCGATGATCTTTTTTATAATATCTATTATCTCTGCAATCATTTCTGTTGCCAGGGGCATCTTGTTGAATCCCCCAACTTCAAGATTTTTAACATCCTCCAGGAAAGCTTTGATGTATCTGGTGGTTATGACTTTATAATCTACTTTCTCCTCATCCGCCTTTTTTATTATCTTGTCTTCAACATCTGTAATATTCTGGATGTATTCCACCTTATAACCTGAAAACTGCAGATAATTTCTGACCATATTGAAGACTACAATTGGTCTGGAATTACCGATAGATATATAGTTATAAACTGTAGGACCGCAAACATACATCCTGACTTTGCCTTTTTCTATCGGTTCAAATAATTCTTTTTTCCGGTGCAAAGTATTATATACCTTCAAACTCACCAGTATCCTCCAGTATCCAGATTACTATTGATTTTAATTATTTAAGACCGGTGCGGCCGGGATTATCCCACTGCGGATATTACCTTTTTTCTTTTTTAATCTTTTTTAATTCCTTTTCCAGAAAATCTATCCTGGCGCAGCAGTCACTTAAAATATCGCTTATAGGGTCGGGTAAATTCATTCTGTGAAATTCGTCTGAAAGCACCTTTTCCCCTCCAATTTTTACAATCCTTCCCGGGACACCTACTACCGTGCACCTGTCAGGGACAGAATTTATAACTACTGCTCCTGCTCCGATAATTACATCATTTCCAATTTCAATCGAACCCAGTACTTTTGCTCCTGCGGATATAACCACATTATTTCCAATTGTAGGGTGGCGCTTTCCTTTTTCTTTTCCGGTTCCACCTAAAGTTACTCCCTGATATAAGGTAACACCATCACCAATTTCTGAAGTTTCTCCTATTACTACTCCCATACCATGGTCTATAAAGAACCCCTTGCCAATTTTTGCTCCAGGATGAATCTCAATCCCTGTAAGGAATTTACTGAACTGGGATATCCAGCGAGGAATAAAAGATACTCTCCGCTTGTAAAGCCAGTGAGCAATTCTATGATTTATAACCGCATGCACCCCGGAATAAGTAAACAAAATTTCTAAGGTGCTTACTGCAGCCGGATCCCTTTCTCTTGCAGATTTTACAAGGTCTTTTAATTCAGCTATTAATCCCATAACTCGACCAATCGGTTATAATTTATTATTTTTTATATATTCTAATGTCTGATTGACCCTTTGTATACAGTTTTTTAAACCCAGTATAGAGATAACCCTGGGCAGTTCCGGACCATGAGTTTTACCAGTAATAGATGCCCTTATAGGCATATATAAAAATTTACCTTTTATTTTTAACTCTTTTAAGCTTTTCCCTATCATATTGATGAGGTTTTTACTCTTCTCTTCATTAAAATCTATATCCTGGTTATTGTCAAAAGATTTCAGTTCGCTTTCAAGCTTTCCCAGAAAACTCTGCAGAACTACCGTAGATGTATCCAGTGTTAAAATTTCAACTGCGTCTTTGCTGTAACCTGCAATTTTTTCTCCAAAAAGATCCTTTATGTACTGTGGAAATTCATTTAAAACTTTCAGGTTATCCCGGAATGCATAAACACCTTTTACAATTTTACTCATAACTTTTTCATTTCCCAGATCTTTTTTATCTATTATCTTCTCTTTGATTAAATAAGGGATACATAACCTGGCCAGCTCTTCAGTAGATTTTCTTCTGATATAAATACCATTTATCCATTTTAACTTATCCACATCAAAGATAGCAGGACTTTTTGATATATCAGATATTTTAAATTTACCCAGGATATCCCTGATACCAAATATTTCCTCACCGTCCCTCGGAGCCCATGAAAGTATTGAAAGATAATTTCCAATAGCTTCAGCCAGGTATCCTTCTTCCCTGAACTGGGAAATAGTGGTAGCTCCATGCCTTTTACTTAATTTTGAGCCGTCTTTTCCAAGAATCATTGATAGATGTGCATAAGAAGGCAGGCTAAACCCCAGACTTTTAAACAATAAAATCTGTCTTGCGGTGTTGGTTATATGGTCCTCACCTCTCAGCACATTGGTAATTTTCATATCACCGTCATCTACCACCACAGCAAAATTATAGGAAGGAGTGCCATCAGATTTAATAATTATAAAGTCCCCGATAACTTCAGACCTGAAGCTTATCTCCCCTCTTATTAAATCGCAAAATTTGATTTCCTTGCCATCTTCTACTTTAAACCTTATGGCAAATTCCTTGCCCTCTTTTAAATTCTTTTCAATCTCCCCACCGCTCAGCTCCCTGCACCTGTTATCATATTTTGACATCATGCCTTCAGCATACTGTCTCTTTTTAAGGTCTTCCAGCCTTTCAGGGGTGCAGAAACATCTGTAAGCTTTATTTTCATCCAGCAGCTCCCGGGCAAATCTCTGATATATCCCGGTCCTCTCACTCTGCCTGTAGAACTCATCCCAGTCCAGACCAAACCACTTTAAATCTTCTATTATGGATTTTTCATAGGCGGCAGTGGACCTTTTTATATCAGTATCCTCAATTCTTAAAATTAATTTTCCGCCCACACTCCTTGCAGCCAGCCAGTTAAACAGAGCAGTTCTTGCTGTCCCTATGTGCAAGCCTCCAGTGGGAGATGGCGCAAATCTAAACCGAGGTATCATTTTTACTCCAGTGATTCTTCTCTATATAAAATCTTATTCCAATAGAACCACACACTCTGCGGCAATTCCTTCCTCTCTTCCGCAAAATCCAAGGCCCTCTGTGGTTGTTGCCTTTATATTTACCTTATCATCATCTATCTTTAAAGCTCCGGCTATATTCTTTTTCATTTCTGGAAAGTACCTGTAGACTTTCGGTTTCTGCATTATTAAAATTGAATCTATATTGACAATGCCAAAACCCTTTTCCTTCATCTTTTTTCTAACTTCTTCCAGCAGCAGCAGGCTGGATATATCCTTATACTTCATATCACTGTCAGGAAAATGAATTCCTATATCCCCCAGCCCACAGGCTCCTAAAATAGCATCCATTATGGCATGCACTAAAACATCAGCGTCAGAATGGCCTGCTAGCCCCATAGGATGACCTATTTTTACACCCCCGAGTATTAATTTTCTACCAGCTCCAAAGGCATGAACGTCAAATCCTAATCCGACTTTCATAAAAGGTTAATCTTTCTATATTATACTTTTTATATTTTACTAGTTATCTCCTGCCATTTCTG
>JAHIPJ010000014.1 GCA_018894445.1 Actinomycetota bacterium | reverse complement strand
TTATATTATAATATTTTTATCATTTGCAAAATCTGTCTTTAAATTCATCAACATCCTTATTTGACTTCAATATATTAAATTCAAGTCTAAAATTAACCTTCTCTCCAGGTTCAATAAATTTTAATCTTCCATGTTTTCTTTCTACTTTCCTCCCACAAGTCAGACTGTTGCCGGGCTCAATTCCGCATACATATTCACCCATTCCCATTTGTTTCCATTGAATTAAAAATGGCAGATTATCCTTATTGAATTTTAACCAGATACCTATTCCCTGACCAACGTCAAAATCCTCATTTACTATAGCAATATTTGAATTTCCGTCTTCATCTGCTTTAATATCATGGAAATAAACCTTTTCTTTATATCCTTCCAATGGCTCATGGAATTTATCAAAATCTTCTTCGCCATCTTTAGCTTCATTATCCCTGGAAATCACCTTAGCTTCACCTTCAAGAAGTCTGGCACCATTATCTATCACCGGATATCCTATATTCACATGATAAAGAATCATAAATGGCGATCTCTCGTATCCAATATTTTCCACTGTATCTTCAACCACTATCCTGGGAATATCCATCCAGGTAGTTATTTTTCTCTCTAACTGTAATTTATGACCAAATACTCTGGCTTCTCTTACTTTACCCTGTACCCACATGATATAAGAATCATTCTCCCATCTTCCATTAGCCAGAACATTTTCCGCACTTATATTGGCTATCCTTCCATGCAGACCTAATTCTTCACCATTATCCACACAGGGAATGCCAATATTAGTTAAGCCGCAAGTTGTTATAAGTCCACCATAGAAAGTTCTCAGCCATTCAATCCCCCTGCTCTCATAATAAACCGGTGAAGTTTCCCTGGTAACAGATTTCCAGCTGATAGGAATAGATTTATATGAAAGATTGGATATATCCATACCTCTATCCGGTAGAATAGTCATATCCAGGCCACAGGGGCTCTTTATATCAATGGCCCTTACTCCTCTTCTTACTCCATCAATAAATTCATAATATCTTATGCCCCCAAGCTGATCTATATCTCCCACTCTCTTTAAAATTTCGTCTTTACCAATTTCAGTACCGAAGATTTTCATTGTATATCCCCCGCTTTTTTATTCTTTTTTAATTCATTAAAAAGCTCTTATATTTAAATTATTATATCAATAAATATTTTCTATTATAATATTTAAATATCTTTCTTATCTATATTTTTACAAAAAAATAAGCGCCATCAAATTTCATAGAAACTTAATGACGCTTATAAAATATAATAAATTATTAAACAATTGTCAATATACAATCAATATATTTGCCATCTACATTTTAAAAATACACTCCTAAAATATCTTCATTCATTGTTGTTATAAGGCGAAATATATCATACGCATCTTTAAAAAGGGTAACGTCAAGTTTTTCATATTTGTCCTGCTTGATTCTTGATAATAATCTGGATAAATCGTATTATTTCTAAAGTGCCGGAGTGGCGGAATTGGCAGACGCGCTGGACTCAAAATCCAGTGAACCGCGAGGTTCGTGTCGGTTCGACCCCGACCTTCGGCACCAGTAAAAAGCTGCCAGTACCTTTACTATCTACTATAAATATCAGTACATCATAAAACAATATAATTTTATAAAGCCAGGATATGTGCTAATCTGTATAAATCTTCGTCTATGTTTTTCTTTGCCTCAAGAATATCTTCAAATTTAGATGTTTCTATTTTCATACTCTTAATTCCTATCATACAGTCGCTCTCACCTTCCAGTAAGAGGTCCACAGCCTTTTTACCAAACTCGGCAGCCAGTATCCGGTCCAGTGCAGATGGAGAACCGCCTCTCTGAATATAACCCAGTACTGATATTCTTACTTCATGACCTGCCAGTAATTTAATAGAGGATGCAACGTCACTTGCGCTGGCTGCCCCTTCCGCAACTACCACTAAAGTATGTCTTTTTCCTTCTCTATGATTTTTGATCTGGCTAGCAATTTTTGCTAAATCAAACTCTATCTCAGGAATCAATATATAATCAGCGCCACATGCAATTCCTGTATTTACAGCAATCATCCCTGAATTTCTTCCCATTACTTCTACTACAAATATTCTTTCATGGGAAGATGCTGTATCCCTGATTTTTGACATGATATCAATTATTACATTAAGGGCAGTATCAAACCCAATGCTATAATCAGTGCCCGCAACATCGTTATCTATAGTTGCCGGGATGCCCACAACCTGAATCCCCTGCTTATGAAGTTCATGAGCGCCTCTAAATGAGCCATCCCCGCCAATTACAACCAGCCCTTCTATCTTGTTTTTTTTCAAGTTATCTATAGCCTGTTTCTGTCCTTCTCTGCATTTAAATTTTTCCGATCTTGCCGAATAAAGAAAAGTACCCCCTCTGTCGATAATTCCACCAACTGAATTTAAATCCAGCACTATAAAATCATTATTGATTAATCCTTTAAAACCCTCATAGAACCCGTAAACTTTCAGATTATTATATATTGCATATCTTGTAACTGTCCTTATAACTGCATTCATCCCGCTGGCATCTCCGCCGCTGGTTAAGAGCGCAATATTTCTTTTTTCTCCCACTAAAATCACTCCTCTATTTTCTTCTATTTTTTAATTCATCAAATAATTCATTTAAAGTAATCTTCTTCTCAACCATCAATACCAGTAAATGATAAACAAGGTCAGCTATCTCACTAATCATATCCTGTTTTTCCTGATGTTTTGAAGATAAAATAACCTCCATACTTTCTTCACCAAATTTCTTTATTATTTCATCCAATCCCTTTCTATGCAGAGAGTAAGTGTAAGAATCAGAAACCTTATTTTTAATTCTACTTTCAATAACGCCGTACAGCTCATCGAGTATATTTTGCTTCGAGTTCTCTTTGAAATATTTTTTAAAATCTAAATTATTATCAATATTTTCCAGAGTCCTGTAAAAGCAGCTTCTCCTCCCGGTATGACAGGCATTCCCTATCTGTTCCACACTAATAAGCAAGGCATCCCCATCACAATCATACTTTATTTCTTTTATTTTCTGTATATTTCCTGATGTTTCACCTTTATTCCAGAGCCTTTTTTTTGTTCTGCTCCAAAACCAGGTTGTTCCCGTACTAAGGCTTTTTTTAAGAGATTCTTTATTCACATAAGCCAGCATAAGAACTTCATTTGTTTTATAATCCTGTATTACGGCCGGGATTAGACCAGTATTTTTATTCTCTTTTGTATTAATTTTTTTACCCTTTTTCATAATTCCTTAATTCCTTTTTACATTACATCAGTTTTTTATATCCTTACATTTATTCCCTCAGATTTTAAATACTCCTTAGCTTCTCTTATTGTATATTGTCTATAATGAAAAATAGATGCTACAATAACTGCATCAGCACCGGCATACTTAATTACATCTCTTAAATGTTCCAGTTTTCCAGCTCCACCTGAAGCTATAACCGGTATGTTTACAACAGATGTAATTGCACCGGTAAGGTCTATATCATAACCATCCTTTGTTCCGTCTTTATCCATACTTGTAAGCAATATTTCACCTGCTCCAAGCTCTTCTGCCCTTTTTGCCCAGTCAACTGCATTCATACCGGTAGGAGTTCTTCCTCCACTTATATATACCTCCCAGAAATCTTTATTCTTATATTTTGCATCAATGGCAACCACTATACATTGACTCCCAAAAATCTTTGAAGCTCTGTTTATTAAAGAAGGATCCCTGACCGCAGCTGTGTTTATTGAAATCTTATCAGCGCCTTTTCTTAATATTTCCCGTATATGTTCTATCCTGCTTATACCTCCGCCTATAGTATATGGTATAAATACTTTTTCGGCAGTTTTACTTGCAAGATCAACTACTGTTCTTCTTCTTTCGTGGGAAGCTGTTATATCTAAAAATACAATTTCATCAGCGCCCTCCTTATCATAGAAAGCTGCCAGTTCTACCGGATCACCCGCATCCTTTATATCCACAAAATTTATACCTTTTACTACTCTTCCCTTATCTACATCCAGACAGGGAATTATTCTTTTAGTTATCATTGTCCAATTCCAATCTCTATTGCTTTTCTTAAATTAATTTTAGCTTTTTCTTCGTATAAAGCTTTTCCTATTATTATTCCGCTAATCCCCATATTTTCCATTTTTTTCAAATTAATAATGTCCTCCAGGCTCCCGATCCCACCTGCAATTATAAATTTCATTTTAGAACTTCCTAAAATTTTCTTAATAAATTCAAAATTAACACCTTTAAGTGTGCCATCCCTTGATATATCTGTAATAACTACTTCCGTTACACCTAATTTTTCCACTTTTTTTATAAATTTAAATATGCTGTTTGCAGATTTTTTTTGCCAGCCATTTTTAAAAATCATTCCATTTCTACCATAATCAAGACTCAAAATCACACTGCTTTTATAATCTGAGATGCTCTTCTTTAAGAAATCTATATCTTCTATAGCTTTAGTTCCCAGAATAACTTTATCTATACCTTTTCCAAGAACCTTTTTGATTGCTTCAGAATTTCTAATTCCTCCTCCATACTGTATTTTTATATCTATTTTCTGTTTTATTCCAAATGCTACTTTCAGATTCTCTGTCTTGCCGGTTCTTGCACCATCCAGATCAACAATATGCAGCCATTCTGCCCCCTCCCTTTTCCATTTTTCCGCTACCTCTACAGGGTTATCAAAATATTTTTTTTTAGTATCAAATTTACCTCTGGTCAGTCTGACACAGGCACCGTCAATCAAATCTATTGCTGGTATTATTATCATTAACTCTTTTCCTTTACTATATTCCAAAAATTTTCCAGCAGTTTTAACCCGCCGGCACTGCTTTTTTCCGGATGAAATT
>JAHIPJ010000179.1 GCA_018894445.1 Actinomycetota bacterium | reverse complement strand
AGTGCAGCTGCGTTAGCTAAGAAAGGATTTCTTGGTGTAGAGAGTATGTTGATACATAAAGAAGAAAGTAAAGGCTATTCCCTTAATGATTTGGGGGAAAAATATAAAATATTAGATACCTATTTTAAACGCTATACTTCTTGTAGATGGTCGCATCCCCCCATCGACGCCTTTCTTAATTTGAGACAAAAAAATAACATTAATCCTCAAAAGATTGAAAAAATTGAAGTTTTTACTCATAAAAAAGCTATATCTTTAAACAATGCTGAACCAATTAATTATATTCAAGCTGAGTATAGCATACCTTTCGTTCTGGCAAATATTATTTTGTATAAAAAAATGGGGGCGGAACAATTAAGCAAGAAAAATATTAAAAATAAAAAAGTAGTAGAAATGGCAAAAAGGATTCATTTACTTTATTCCCAGGAACGGGAAGATTGTTTTCCTGCTTTTAATACTGCACTATTAAAAATTTATCTGAATGATGAAAGTGTTATAATTTCTGAACCGACACAAGCAAAAGGAGGTCCTGCTGATCCTTTTTCTTATCAAGAAATTGTAACTAAATTTTTATGGCTGACTAATGGAATTATTTCTTCAAAAAGGCAAGAAGCTATCTTAAATAATGTTAAGTCTTTTGAAAAATCTAATTTAACCATAAGAGAATTATTAGGTTTAAAATAATAAAACATAATTTTTATAGAAAATTAGTCTCAAATTATTTTTGATTAGTAGATTGGTAAAATAGAAAAATGAAAATTAAGAAATATATAGTTACAGCGATTATAATTATCTTGTTTGTGATCTTTTTCTTTCCCCAAGATACATTATTGGTGAAAGGAGAAAGAAAAAATATTTTAGTATTTCCTTATAAAGACCACATTGATTTTACTATTGAATATACTCATTCTGTGGAAAAAACATCTACTTCAGAGACTTTTAGAGCTTATTCTGGCAAAGAGAATATTGTCCTTCTTAGTACAAAATTTGTAGGACAAGGGGCGGGACTACCTTCAGAGGTAGATAAAAACTTCAGACAACAGGATAATTATTTAATTGTAGACCATATAAATAAAGATATAGAGAAATTTTATATAAGGTCTAGCGTGATTGCCAAATATAATTTAACCATCAATGACAAAGTAATTCTTCTGTATAAGATATTCAAAGATGGTGAGCTTTTAGAATTTAAAAATGTAAAATATTTTAGAATAAAAACCTATTTATTACTGCTATATTCCAAATTTATGTCGTAAAAAATGTTTTCGCAACTTATTACCTATAGAGGCAATATATTACTATAGTTTAATTGTTATTATGATGTACTATATGTTTATAAAAAAATATTTTTAGGAGGTAAAATTAATGATAGGTGGTTTACCAGGGGGTCAATATAAACCTCTTTCACCGAAAGGAATCAAAGATATTCATGATACATCACTTCGACTTTTGGAAAATGTAGGGATGGAAGTAAATTGTAAAGAAGCATTAGATATATTTAAAGAAAAAGGAGCAGAGGTTGATTTTGACAAACGTATAGTAAAAATACCTCGTGAAATGGTAGAAGATGCTATTGATACAGCTCCTTCTAAGGTGATTCTTTACGGCAGAGAAGATAAACATAATCTTGTTTTAGAAGGTTCAAATGTATATTTTGGGACTGGTGGTACTGTTTTAAACGTACTTGATTGGGAAACTAATAAAAAGAGACCTTCTACTTTAGAAGATGTTGCGCAATTTGCTAAATTAGTTGATGCTCTGGATAATGTTCATTTTTATCTTTTACCCTTGTATCCTACAGAATTATCTCAAGAAGCAGTTGATGTAAATAGATTCTATGCCGGTATCTCCAATACCTCTAAACATATTATGGGTGGTATTTACGATAAAGAAGGTCTCTTAGAAACTATTAAAATGGCAGAAGAAATTGCTGGGGGAGCAGAACAGTTAAGAAAACGTCCATTTATTTCTTTTATTACTTGCGTAATGAGTCCCTTAAAATTAGAAAATACATATACTGAGTTTTTAATTGAGATTGCTCGTAAGGGATTACCAGTAGCCTGCCCCAGTGAAGTTTTAACTGGAGCAACTGGTCCAGTTACTTTAGCGGGCGATTTAGTTTTAATTAACGCAGAGACTTTGGCTTGCGTAACCTTAACTCAATTAGTTAACCCTGGAACACCGGTTATATATGCTTCAACTGCTTCTATTATGGACATGCAAAAGGGTATTTATCTTGGAGCTGGAGCGGAGCCGGGTCTTATAAATGCTGGTGTAGCCCAATTAGCTCAGAATGTAAAACTTCCCTATTATGCTACTGCTGGAATGTCTGATTCCAAAATTCCTGATGCTCAAGCAGGATATGAATCGGCAATCAGCGCGTTAGCTGTTGCTTTGTCAGGAGCGAATTTTATCCATGATGCAGCTGGGAATTTAGAATTTTGTATGACTATCAGTTTTGAAAAAGCAGTAATTGATAATGATATTTTAGGGATGGTTATGCGAATGGTGCAAGGGATTAAAGTAGATAAAGAGACCTTAGCAGAAGATTTAATTACTAAAGTTGGTCCAGCCGGGAATTTTCTT
>JAHIPJ010000178.1 GCA_018894445.1 Actinomycetota bacterium | reverse complement strand
CGAAAAATACGCTCAACAAGAAAATTGGTTCGAACTTCCGCATTGCCGGCCGCACGCTGGCGTGCGATTTCAAAAATGCCTTCAAAATTGCGGAAAAATACCATGCCGAGGCGCAACGCGCCGAGGCAACATCTTTCAATTTCGCTGAATGTAAAACTTGGCGGAGAGGGAGGGATTCGAACCCACGGAAGATATAAACCTTCAACGGTTTTCAAGACCGCCGCATTCAACCACTCTGCCACCTCTCCAGGCAAAGAAAAATTATAACATAAAATCTGGATTTATAAATGTACTTCTCATTGCGACCTGCAGACAGTAATTAAAAGACAATTGTATATATTATTTGTCCCATTTTTTTCTGGATATTATCTCTATCCCGCCCATATAGGGCTGCAGCACTTCAGGAACTTTTATATTCCCATCACCGTCCTGATAATTCTCATAAATAGCTATCAAGGTCCTTCCCACCGCACAGGCAGTACTATTCATGGTGTGAACCAGTTCTTTTTTCTTTCCATCCCTGTACTTTATATTCAATCTTCTTGCCTGGAAATCCGTATCATGACTGCATGACGCCAGTTCCCTGTACCTCTTCTGTCCGGGAAGCCAGGCTTCCAGGTCATATTTTTTAGCATTAGGGGCCCCAATATCACCGGTACACATATTTACAATCCTGTAATGAAACTTGAAACCATGCATAATTTCTTCAAGTGTTTCCCTTAATTTTTCATATTCCTCCCAGGATTTTTCAGGATGAGCAAAGATAAACATCTCAACCTTATCAAATTGATGAACTCTAAACAACCCACCTAGGTCTTTGCCATAAGTTCCGGCTTCTCTTCTGAAACAGGTAGAAAAAGCAGTATATTTTAGAGGAAGCATATCTGCATCCAGAAACTCATCACCGTGATAAGCACAAAGCGGAACTTCAGATGTTCCGATTAAAAATAGATCATCAAGTTCAGTTTTATAATATTGAGTTTTTTCTACAGGGAAAAACCCTGTACCGTACATTGCCGTCTCTTTTACCAGAAGGGGTGGCAATAGTGGTGTAAAGCCTTTATGGGTTAAAATACCCAGGACATATTGAATTAATGCAAATTCCAGTAGGACTGCTTCATTCTTCAAAAAAACAAATCTTGAACCAGAAATTTTTGCTGCTCTTTTTTCATCAAGTATATCCAGGTTTACACAAAGATCAACATGACTCTTAGGCTTAAAATCAAACTCCGGTTTTTTACCGTAATATGACTGAACTACATTTCCACTTTCATCTTTCCCTACAGGAGTTGTGCTGTGTGACAGATTGGGATATGTTGAAAAATGAATTATAAATTTATCTTCTACTTCTGCCAGCTCAGCTTCCATTTTTTTTAAATCATCATTTATCTTTTTCATCTGGTCAATTTTCTTATTTTTTTCCTCTTCCTTAAGACCTGATATTATTTTTGAAGCCAAATTTTTCTCAGACCTTAACCGGTCTATCTTAAATATAAGTTCTCTTTTTACCTTGTCCAGCTCAAGACCAATACTGGTATTAATTTTTAAACCTCTATTATTTATCTCAGATTCAAAAATTTGAGGATTTTTTCTAAATAACTCTAAATCAATCATTGGTCTTTACCGTCTCTATTATTTTCTACTACTTTCAATCCATTTAGGATACGAACCTAAAATCTTTACCAGATACACACCTTTTCTTAGGACTTCAATCGCTTCAAAAATATTCTCATCATGCAGATGACCATCCAGGTCTATCATAAATACATAATCTCCAAGATCTTTTTTAGCCGGTCTGGATTCCAGCCGGGCCAGATTAATGTTTCTGCAGGCAAATTCTTTTAATATATTATACAAGCTTCCTGGCCGATCCTCCTTAAGAAAGCACACTATTGAAGTTTTATCATTCCCTGTTTTTGGCTGAATACTATTTCCAATAAAAACAAATCTGGTCTTGTTATCCTTATTATCTTCAATGTCATTTTCTATTATTTCAAGATCATATATTTTTGCAGCAGTTTTCGTTCCTATGGCAGCGATATCGTCATTTTCTTCTTTTAGGATTTTGACAGCCTCGGCAGTACTATTAGCAGCAATTATCTCAGCACCTTTTAAGTTTGTTGATAAAAACTTCCTGCACTGGGCAGTTGCATGAGGATGTGATATAACTTTCTTTATATTATCAAGCTTAATATTTTTCTTACCAATAAGACTGTGTTTAACTGGAATAGTCACTTCACCTATTATCTTTGCTTCACTTTCAAAGGTAAGAATATCCTGGGTAATATTTACTGATCCTTCAATAGAATTTTCCATAGGAACCAGCCCCTCATCAGCTTCACCCCTGTCCACACTCCTTATTACATCTGCAACTGTAGGGAAGGATATCTTTCTCACCTGACTTAAATCTTTAATAAATTTATCCAGGGCTTCCTCGGTAAATGTTCCCGGTGGGCCTAAATATGCTATTTTCTTTTTTATACTCATATTAATATACCTAAAAACTTTGATAATAAAAAATACTGGCCATATATTTTATTGATTGAAAATAATATAAAACAAAACAAGCTCTTTAAACTAAGATTAATATTTACTTGAAAAAATCCATTGGATTTTTAGGAACACCATTTACTAAAACCTCATAATGCAAATGTGATCCTGTGCTGTTTCCAGAATTTCCCATTGTCCCTATTACATCATCTTTGGTCACTTCATCTCCCACTTTAACATATATTTTACTGAGATGTGCGTAAACGGTACTATATTTAGCATCATTAAGACCAGGCCCATGATAAATAATAATTTTCCTGCCATAGCTTCCATGCCAGCCTGTATAAATTACTACCCCGCTGGCAGTTGCATGTATATTGGTACCAACATCGTTGGCAATATCCAGTCCTTTATGCCTGTAGCCCCATCTTCTTTCTCCAAAGAGTGATGTGTACTCTCCATATGTAGGCCTCATATCGGGGGTATGTTCCATTAAGTATATATGGTCTTCCATATTCTGCTTATCACGAGAAAGTATCTCGGATAATTCAGGAGCTTTACTCAGAAGATCATCCAGCAGCGCATCTATATCATCCAGTTCCTGTTCCTGGTCACTAATATAGTAATAAATCTCATTAGGGTCTTCTTCAAGTTCAATATCAGAACTCAAATCTGAGACATAAATTGCTACCTCCCCAGCATATCCACCTTTTCCGGTTATGCTCCTGACCATCCGGTCAAGGTCTTCTACTTCTTTTAGGTAACTTTCCAGAATTTTTGTTTTTGTTTCTATCTCCTTGGTTTTCTTTTCAAGATTTGCCAGTTCTATTTCTTTATAATTGACCTTATATTCTACTCTTTCAAGCTCAGCTATATTCTCATTTAACCTCTGGCGGGTAAGAAATAAATCTGAAACCAGGATTACAGCAGAGGCTAAGATTATTACAAACGCAATAAATAATAATCTTAACACGTTATGTGTAACTTTTACTTTCCTTATCCTTGATTTGGCATCCGATAAAATCAATAAAGTAAAAGATTTAGTCTTTTTTTCCTCCATAAACAAATTATTCCAGTATTAAAAGTTAGATATAATATTATAACCGATAAATATAATATGGAAAACCTTTTTATTAAAGTTCCTTTGCAATTCAGACAGTAACAGCCCGGCTGGGAGCAAAAAATCAAAATAATTTACTTTTTTTATGAAATTAGACTAAGGAAAAATAGATTATTGTAAAATATTTGAGGAATTTAAAAAAAATTGAAAATAGTTACAGAAAATGAGGTAGCTTGGCTAAGGACTTAATTAAAATTATTAAAAAAATTATAGCAGTTAGCACAATATTTTCCTAACCTGTAGCTAAGGGAGGAGACTTATTCCAGGTTTTAATTCTTCTGGTAAGCATTTTTTTGGCATCAGTTTTAAGTTTCATTAAAATAAAACTGTATTCATCTAAATCAAACACACCGTAATTGGTACCACTGTAAAGTATTACCACACATTCTCCTGCCCTCTCCTTTTTCTTAATAGTGGATATAGTTTTATGGGCTAGCTCGCCCATATCCGCTCTTACAAGATAAAGCTGCATAAGTGAATAAGTTGCAAGTTTAAAAAGTATTTGTGTATTTACAAGTGAAAAGTGAGGAGAGTTAAATTTGGCAAGATCCCAGAAACCTTTCAGCTGACGATGTCTCTCCTCTATCTTGGTTCTTTTCTTATACAAATCAAATGCCTCTTCTGGGTATTTGTATTTCTTGCTGTGGGCTAAGACAAAGTAGCTAACCTCTCCACTAGTGTAATCTGTTTGCCTCTTTACTGAAACATGAAGGGGAACAGATAAGTTTTCCCATGAGGTTATATTAAAAAAGGTGGCAACCTCTTCTTTTCTTTCTATAAATCCGTCACTATTCTGCTCTAGCAGGTAGGTTTTCCATTCTGTATTTTTTAACCTGGTAAAGCCTAGAGCATCATCGTATGCTTCCATACTTTTCTTTAGTGGAATTACCCAGTTAATTTTGTAATCTTTTTTGTAATGAGTTAAGGTAAGCCCATCAATATATCCCCGGTCAAGTAGAAGTGTATTTATATAGCCTCCACTTTCTATAAACCCGTCTACTAAATCCCTTCCCTCATTTAAGCCATTTACATTTCCAGGATCAATTCTTGCTCCTGCATATATATAGTAGCTACCCTCTCTGTCTGTATTTAGAAGGCTTGAAAGCTTATAGCATTGGGTAAGTCTTGCTCCAGGAGTATCTTCACTTGCGTGGTTTCCGTTTTCATCTAGCCACACATATTCTGCATACTGGTAGTTTTCGTTACCAGTAAGCGGTATATAGCTTGCATCCTCTATAAATAGGCCGCTTCTGTATGCACCTTTTTTGCCCATCCAGCTGGAAAAATCATAGTTAAACCAATTGTTTAGCTTTTTTGGCTCTGTATCTTTAAAAAATTTTCTTATGGTATCCTGGTTTACAGGATATATTCTTTCCTTTTTGTTTTTATTGTTAAAGCCGGGCACCGGCCCCAAGTTTAGCCCAAGCATCTTTAAAATGGTTCCGTTTTTTAGTACATATGGAATATTGCTAAAAGCCTCTTCCCCATACATTTTTGCCCCAATAAGTGAAGCTAAAAGAAACCATGGGGGAACCTCAGTCTTTACTCTTGGGCTGGGATAGCTCTTCTCACAGAAGGGAAAAAAGTCAGTAGCAAGGAGGAAGGCAAAAAATTCATCTACAAAACCCATCTTAGAAAAGGATCCGTAGTCTATATCTCCATTTTTAAGATTCTCTTTTATCTTTTTCTTATTCTGGGTATAGACAAAATAGTTAAACCTTTCGGCGCTCATAGCTACCAGTTTTTTCCTCTTTTATTTTTTTTATGTTGTCGTAAATTCTACTGTTTAGCTTATTTAGTCTGGCCATAGCTTTTGTGTATTTTCTGTAATTTTCTGCCTGAGAGGTTATCCTGTCCTCATCAGCTCTCCTTATGAAGGTAAGCACAGTCCTGCCACCTACTTTTTTAGATAAGTAATTAAACGGGCCATGAAGGTTACCTTTTGCGCAGCGGCAGTTTTTATTTCCACATTTTTTGTAAGCAGAATATATTGATCCATATACCATCTCTTTTGGATGCAGAAGAAAGTCAAGAGTCTTTTTTCTCTGCTGTTCTAAAAAGTATATTTTCTTTCTTATGGTACTTATATTCATAATATTGCACGTATATTTATATTATACATACCATATTTTAATAGAAATTGCAAGCCTTTCTAAATTTGTTTGGGTTTTTTCTTTTAGGAAGATGGGTAATAGTTTATACTATTAAAATAGCCAGGTTTTAAGGGTATGATTTACATATTATTAATTATCTAAATTTAGTGTCTGAATCACAGTAGGCTTATGCATTAATTATTTGCTATTCTCGGACAAGCTCCTAGATAAATAGTCTAGGATGACCAACAAACACCTGGTGATAAAGGAGCTATTAACCATTACCAATAAAGAAGATCATAAAGTGGTTGTATTTGGCGATGGCATTAATGATGTCAGTATGTTTGAAGTTGCTGACAGATATTATGCCGTATCAAATGCTAATAAAGAAATAAAGGAGTTAGCAACAGAAGTAATAGGTCATCATGAGGATGATGCTGTGATTGAATTTATATCAAGGGAGACGGGATTATGCATAAAGGATTATAAGTGATTTATAGTTGACACATATACCGAAAATAGTAGAATTATAATGTATTCATTGGGTAGGCAGTGGTTAAAGTTAATTGCTTTGCTAATGTCTATCCTTTTTTATTCTTCAAGAACTTCTTTACTCTATACCAATCAATATCTTCCTTAAATAATTCTCCAAAGTTTTTACTGTCTTGATCTGAAAAACTTAATCTGCTTGCAAGTAATATTTTTTT
>JAHIPJ010000013.1 GCA_018894445.1 Actinomycetota bacterium | reverse complement strand
TAAGGCTGGGAGCTAAGGTTGTAGCTGTTGAGCCCCAAAACATCTGCATGAAAAAGTTGAAGAAAAAATATGGCAGCAATAAAAAAGTTTTTTTAATTCAAAAAGCAATTAGTGATAACGAAGGGGAAGAAGAGCTGATGATAAGTGATACACACACTATTTCGTCTATGTCAAAGAATTGGATAAAAAGTTTAAAATCAAGTGATATGCTTCTTGTTTCAACATCAGCTTTTCAGTGGCAAAAGTCTATTAAAGTTCAGGTTACTACTTTAGATCAATTAATTAAAGAGTATGGAAGGCCAACTTTTTGTAAGATTGATGTTGAAGGATACGAATATAAGGTTTTAAAAGGCTTATCCAAACCTATAGATGCAGTATCTTTTGAATTTATACCAACACAAGAATTTGTTCTAATAGCAATAGATACTATAAAGCATCTTGCAACTATTGGCAGAGTTATGTTTAATTA
The DNA here is from genome assembly GCA_018894445.1 of Actinomycetota bacterium. GTDB lineage: Bacteria > Actinomycetota > Humimicrobiia > Humimicrobiales > Humimicrobiaceae > Hydromicrobium. The sequence continues at coordinate 2,424 of JAHIPJ010000013.1, read as the reverse complement.
TTCTTTAGGTGAATCAACGACATTGGTTTTAGAAGAATGGGTTGAGCCTGAAAAGATTTCAAATATACTTTTAACGTTGCCTCAAAAAACATCTATTTGGGGAGATATCTATGCTAAGTTTATCTGAAAGTTTAAGTTACTATGTTTTAATGAGCTTATAAGCACTTTCCTCAATATCTGCAACTTCTACAATGAAACCGAGCAGCAAAATAAAATACCATTATTATTATAGAAAAACAAAGATTTGAAGAATTGAAAAGGGCAAGCTAGTCAGGTAATTTGCTTTTTAAATTTTAATTTGTTATATTTTTATATTAAAATGAATAAATTTAATACGGAGGTATAAAATGCCTGTTACAATAACTACAAGAGTTAGTGATAATCTTGTAAAGTTAATAGATGAAATAGCAAAAAAGGAAGGAATGGATAGATCTACAGTCTTGAGAAGATTCCTTGAACAGTCTGCAAAGAATTGGCTCATTAAAAAATCTTTAAAAGAATATCAGGAAGGAAAATTAACGCTGAGACAGGCTGCAAAAATTTCCAAGCTGTCTCTTTGGGAAGTAATAGAAGAAGTTAAAAATAGAAAAACTTATTTTCCTTATACTATTGAGGATTTAAAGGATGATTTGAGAGCAGCAAATGAGTAAGATAGTATCTAATGCAACTCCACTTATTTATCTTGCTAAAATTAAAAAATACAGTCTTTTAAAATCTTTATATAAAAAAATTATTATTTCACAAGAAGTAAAAATAGAAATAGTTGATGAAGGTAAAAAATTAAAGAAACCAGATGCATTATTAATAGAAAAAGAGATAGAGAGTGGTTTTATTGAAGTAAAGAAAGTTGGTAAACTAATAGAAACAACTCTTGAACTTGAACTTGGAGAATTATCGACTTTATCGCTAGCTAAAGAATTAAAAATAGATGAAGTATTAATTGACGAAACATTAGCCCGTACTGCTGCCAAAATGATAGGATTGATTCCGAAGGGAACCTTATATGTTCTTTTAAAAAATTTAAAGTCAAAAGAAATTACCTTTGATGATTTTTTAAATATCTTAAATGAGCTTATAGAATCAGGTTTTAGATTAAAGGAAGAAATTTATATAAAAGTTATAGAAGAAGCTAAAAAGATTTAAACTTTTTATGAGTTTGGTATCGGAAAAATTTCCTGACAATTTTATACTTGGCACAGCAACATCTGCATTTCAGATAGAAGGTGCAGGTGAAACCGAATGGAAAGGTTTTATCGGTACAGATGGCACCCTTCTGGATCTGGCAATAGATCACTATACCAGATATGAGGAAGACCTCGATTACATATTATACCTTGGAAATGCATACAGGTTCAGCATGGACTGGTCTAAACTCCAGAAAGGGCCCTTTAGTCCTTTAGACAGGGACGCTATAAAACACTACGAAAAGATATTTAAAACCCTCAAGGAAAACAATAAAAAAGTATTACTTGTATTTAACCATTTTGCAAATCCATTATGGTTTTACCGGTCAGGATGCTGGACAAATAAAAACTCTGTAATCTGGTTTTTTGATTATGTAAAAAAAGCACTTGAAGTCTTTTCAGAGTACATTGATATTATAAATACTTTTAATGAACCGAATGCTTATATAAACCTGGCTTATTTTTTAAGAGAGTTCCCGCCTAAGAAATTCAATCCTATTGCCAGAAGAATGGCGTTATCGAGTATGGCTAAGGCACACGGCTTGCTATATGATTATATAAAAGAGAAATACCCTCATATACTTGTTGGAATCTCTCAGGCGCATGTAGTTGTAGAAGGTATGAATCCAAAAGGTGTAAAACAACAACTAATAAAAAAATTCCTTGACTATATTTTTAACGAAACCGTACATGAATATTTTACTAAAAAAGGCACAAAAATTGATTATGTTGGTTTCAGCTACTACGGGCGCATTCTTATTGATAAATTTCCCCTGTTTCCTTATGAAGATAGAGGAAGAAAAAGAATGGATGAACTGGGTATATCTCATGATGATATGTGGGAATTATACCCTGAAGGATTATACAAACAAATCAAGTTTTTCCATGAAAAATATAAAAAACCAGTGCTTATAACTGAAAATGGAACGTGCACAAATGATGATGAAATCAGGAAAAGCAGCTTGCAGGATCATTTAACTTTTATAAAGAAAGCCTGTGATGAAAAGATACCGGTAATTGGTTATTTCCACTGGTCAACCTTCGATAATTATGAGCTATACTACGGACCTTCAAGGAGATTTGGGCTTACAGCGGTAGATTTTAAATCTCCAAAATTAGAGAGAAAAATTAAAGAATCGGGCCATTACTACCATAAGGTTGTAGAATCAAACAGCATCCCTAAGATTTAAAGAAATAAAAGTTTAAATTAGTGGCACTCCTTTAGCGTAGAACTTTTATT
>JAHIPJ010000235.1 GCA_018894445.1 Actinomycetota bacterium | reverse complement strand
TACAGGAAGATAAAAAATTAAAAAAAGCCGCAATTTTGCTTTTTGGTAAAAATCCTCAACGATTCTATCCTGCTGCTTATCTAAAGATTGGAAAGTTTCTAACTAAAACCGAAATTCAGAGTAGCGATATTGTTAAAGGTAATCTTTTTGAGCAAATTACCAATGCCTTAGAAATTTTAAGAACCAAATATTTAATAAGCAAAATTAAATTTGAAGGAATTCATAGAAGAGAAATTTTAGAATATCCTTATGAGGCTTTAAGAGAAGCAATTATAAATGCTTTAATTCATAGGAATTATTTAGGGGCCTCTTCTATTCAAATAAGAGTATATAGTGATAGATTAGTCATAATGAACGAAGGAAAGCTTCCTCCCGAAGTTCCGGTAGAAAAATTAAAGACAGAACATTTATCCAAACCAAGAAATACTCTTTTGGCAGATGTTTTTTATAAGGCAGGATTTATAGAAAGCTGGGGTAGAGGGACAATCAAGATAATGGAGAAATGCCAGGAGCAGGGACTTCCTGAGCCTGATTTTGAGGAAGACCATGGGGTTTTTGTTGTAAGATTTTACCAGGATAAGTGGAATGAAGAAAATCTTAAGAAGTTAGGTCTCAAGGAAAGACAGATTAAAGCAGTGATGTATGTAAAGGAAAAGGCGAAGATTACTAATAAAGAATATAGATCTATGTTTGATATTTCAGATAGGACTGCTTTATCAGACCTCAATGATTTATGTGAAAAGGGTATTTTAGGAAAGGTTGGAATAACAGGAAGGGGTACTGTTTATGAGCTATCCCGAAGTAAACCCGAAAAACCCGAAGTAAACCCGAAGTAAACCCGAAGTTTGAGAAGTTAGAAGCAGCCTCAAAGGCAGTTATTATAGAGGAAATTATTAGATTTATTAAATCCAAAGAAAGTAAGAAAGTTGAAATAGCTTTGAACATTTTTCGTGCTTTTAGAGGAGAAGATTTTTTACATAATGTTTGAGCATATAGGGGGTCAGGTCTTGCAATATAACAAAGTTAGTAGAGGTAACTCTTTCCAATAGAAATAGGAATAGGGGGCAAGGTGGGCCAAGTCAATGATTCGGTAACTTTTGGCGGAAAACCTATAGTATCTGAGGAGTTTCTTAAATATCATGGCCCCCCCGGGGGGGTCCATTGACAATATAATTTAAAGCGATGGAGGATAATTATGAAAGCATATGAGTATATTATATCAAAGCAAATACAATGGGCGTATCGTAATAATATAATACTTACCGGGGACAAGGGGAACTGGGGTCGAAAAGCCTATACTCAAAATTTAAAGGACAATCTATTCAAGCCTTTTATGCTTGAAATCCGAAATAATTTTACTCAAGCTGATGGCGGAGAATTAACTGGAAATCCCTGTAAAATGCAAGCAGTTCACTCTTCGTCTGCATTGGGTGTGAATATTTTTCAATATTGGAAAAGAATAAAGATTAATAAAACACATTTTAGGGTTGAAAGAAAAGTTTGGTAAGGATAAGTTCCGACTTCTGTATCTTTGGTACGATACGATAGGACCAGAGAGTGCGAATCACCATAAAGAAATAAACGAATTTACCAAAATAACTAAAGAGGATGGCATTCATTTTCATTCTATGAGTTATCAGGATTTGATAATTAAATTGGCAAAAAATTACCGGAATTTACTTAGAGGTTACATCGATTATATTACTGGACGATATCTGTAGTATGAAAGGTTAATTAATAATATAAGGGGTCATTATGCTTGACAGAGAAGTTGTGGGAGAATTTTTAGATGAAGAATTTAAGAGAATGGAAATACCTGATGATATTTTTAAAGAAGCAGTTGTAGAGGCTTTCTGTAAGTATGTTGAAAATGATTATTATGAATGGCTAGAGGACAATTTTAAATCATTTTTTAATTACGGAAAACCCGATTGGAAATGGGTAAGAGAAAGAATTAAAAAATATAGGGGATGATAAGAAAAGGAAAAAGAAAAACACCACCTACAGCGCATTCACGCTTTCAGTGGTTCATTTAGATATTATCATAAAATTAAGAAATATCAAATTTATTAATGATAAAAAATTAACCTGGATATTTATGAAACCTAGTAAAACATGAGTTAAAAAATGCCCTGGATAGCCTTGAGGGATTGTAATAATTTTTAATGTACATTATAAGAAAGGCGATGAATCATGAATGAAATAATTCCTATGGAAATAATTAATCAAAAAATATTTTTAATTCGGCGCGAAAAAGTGATGTTTGATGTGGATCTTGCAAAACTATACGGTGTCGAAACAAAACATTTAATTCAAGCGGTTAAAAGAAACATTAATCGTTTTCCGCTGGATTTTATGTTCCAATTAAGTGATGAGGAATTTTTAAACTTGAGGTCACAAAATGTGACCTCAAGTTGGGGTGGTAGGCGCTATCCACCCTATGTTTTTACCGAACATGGGGTTGCCATGCTTTCATCTGTTCTTAAAAGCGAACGAGCCGTAAAAGTCAATATCACGATAATGAGAGCTTTTATTCAGCTGAGAAAGATGGTTTCAAATTACAGTGAATTATTTCGAAAAGTTGAAGCAATGGAGAAAAAATATGATACTCAATTTAAAGTTGTTTTTGATGTAATTAAAAGCTTGATAGAAACACCACCACCGAAAGAAAAACGAAAGATAGGATTTTGTAGAGAAAAAGAAAAGTAGTATTTTAAATAAATAGGGACAACCTTCCCTATTTTCTCTATTTTCTTTATGATATTGATATTAAAGCATGGAAAGTTGCATACGATAGGAAAAAGAATGGCAGGATTGGTTACAGTGATACATTTGAGGAAGTTGATAAAAAAGAAGACGATAAACTTTCCATACAAGAAGAAGGGTTTTTGGTTTATCGTGGTTTACGAAAGAGAAGATTTAATAAATAAAGAGTGATGAGAGTCTTTGATAATATCAAGGATTCTTTTTAGTTTATTAATTCGCATACAATTATTTTATCTTTATCTTTAGTTTTTGTGTGAAAAGCTGTATAAAAAGGTTTACATAATGTGATGGTTTTAGGATGCAGGGGATGGGGGTTTACTTTTTGCCTTCTGAAACTCTTTATTTATAAGGCTTTCAGACCCCAAAGGACACGGCACGCCGTGCCCCTACGGGAATGCCCTAAAAACGCACGGAGAGTGCCTTTAAACGCACTTCAATTTTTGAAAAATTGGCAATTAGGACATTTTTTTAGCCTTTTTTGATCTTCTCAAAACTCTGTAACCCTTACAGGAAGCCACTTTCAGATTTTGAGAGAGTAAAAATAAGCCAAAAAACACCCATTTTTCGAGGGTAAAACTATAAGTTGAGGCAAAATAGGCGCTTAAAATCAAAAATTCGCAACCTACCCTTGAAAGCCTTATTTTGCAAGGCTTTCCTGAGCACGATAGGAGATGGTGGTAGTGCTTCTAAAATATGGAGAAAATGAGGCAAAAAAGGGCTAAAATATGTATTTTAAGGAGGCTGAAAGCCTTGTAAAAAAAATTGTACTTTTAATCAGAGATAGCTTATCAGAGCCGCATGTCCTGGAAGTTATTCAGAAAGATTCAGGGATTAATTTGAAAAAATTAAAAGTTGATAGAGGAGTAGTAAGAGACAATTTTCTAATTGTAGGTTCATAGCTATTTTTAAACTATTCCCCATTCCCACATTTTTATTCCTTTTTATTCCTTTAGTATTTTACATTTCAACTGTAAGATATTACAC
>JAHIPJ010000177.1 GCA_018894445.1 Actinomycetota bacterium | reverse complement strand
TCCTCACCTTCCAGATACCTTAACCTTCTGGTGACAATTTCTCCCATCATTCTGCAATCATCCTGACCGGCTACAGTTTTTATTTTAAAATATCTATAATCATTCGTTAATAGTTTACCATTCAGAGCAACAGACATTGATCCCACAGGGAATGTATTTTTTAGATTGGAAATATCAAAACATTCTATTCTTCTGGGAATATTCACCAGTCCAAGAACTTTCTTTAACTTGACAAAGTTTTTATAAATCTTACTGTGCCCGGTATTTTTCTCAAACTTTTTTTTCTCCAGGTATAACTTTGAATTTCTTACTACCATCTCCATTATTTTTTTCTTCTCGCCAATCTTTGAAACACATATTTCAATCTTTCCACCTTTCTTTTCAGTCAGCCACTTTGATATCAATTCTGTGTTTTTAATCTCAAAAGGACAGAAAATCTTAGAGGGAATATCGTTTATATTTGAATAATAATTTTCAATAAAGCTGGATAAAATTTCTTCATCATTAAAATATCTGGTGTTATTTATAGTAAAATTACTAACAACTGCCAGTACTCCTGATCTATAAGTAAATAGACTTATAACTGCGTCATCTGCATCTCTGGCAGTAGAAATAAAATCCCATGTACTTTCAGCGGTAAAGAATATTTTTTGGTCCTTATGAAGTTTATTAATATTCTCTATTTTATTCCTAAGATCTGCTGCTTTTTCAAATTCTCTATTCTTTGAATACTGCTCCATTTTTGCTTTTAACCAGTCAATAATAGTTCTATCTTTTCCCTTTAGAAATAGCATTATAAAGTCAATATTCTTGCGATATTCTTCTTGAGAAACATTGCCATCACACGGAGCCGGGCATAATTTAATATGGTAATTGAGACAGGGCATATTTGTACTTTTACCTGGCCTGGCTTTCCTGCAATCCCTTACAGGAAATATTCTTCTCAAATATTCAAGAGTTTTTCTTACAGCTCCTGCATCAGTATAAGGCCCGAAATATTTTGCACCCTTAATGTTTCTATCTCTGGTTAAAAACACTCTTGGAAATTTTTCGTTAACTGTAACCGCAATAAACGGATATGACTTGTCATCTTTTAAATCTATATTATATTTTGGTTTATTTTTCTTAATTAAACTACCTTCAAGTATTAGTGCTTCTGTTTCATTATCTGTGACTATATAATCTATGGATTTAATTCTTTTTGCAAAATCTAAAGGCTTAGCATATAAGAAATTATCACTTCTATCTTGAAAATAGCTTTTTACCCGGCTGTAAAGATTTTTTGCTTTACCAATATAGATGATTTTGCCTTTAGAATTTTTAAAAATATACACTCCGGACTTCTTCGGCAGTATCTTTAAAATTTCCTTTATTTTATACCCCTGATAATTATTTTCATTTATTTTTTTATCTACTGCTACCGTATTCATACAGTTGTTCCTTAACCAAATTTTTATCCATATGCATCTTTAGAAAATTTCCTGTGTAAGAATTTTTGTTTTCTGCCACTTCTTCTGGAGTCCCCTGGGCAATAATTCTTCCGCCTTTATTTCCCCCTTCGGGCCCAAGGTCTATAATATAATCAGCAGTTTTAATCACTTCAAGATTATGCTCGATTACCAGCACAGTATTTCCTGCATCAACTAATCTTTTCAATATTGCCAGTAACTTATTTATATCATCAAAATGCAGTCCGGTAGTTGGCTCGTCCAGCAGATATAAAGTATTGCCTGTACTCTTTTTTGAAAGTTCTGTAGAAAGTTTGACCCTCTGTGCCTCTCCACCTGATAAGGTTGTAGAAGGCTGCCCTAATTTAATATACCCCAAACCTACATCATTAATTAATTCCAGTTTTTTGCTGATTCTTGGAATATTTTTAAAAAAGTTCATGGCTTCTTCAACAGTCATATTCAGAACACCATCAATATTTTTTCCTTTGTATTTTATTTCTAAAGTTTCACGGTTAAATCTCTTGCCTTTACAAACTTCACAGGGTACATAAATATCAGGTAGAAAATGCATCTCTATTTTAATAAGACCACCCCCATTACAAGCTTCACATCTTCCACCTTTTACATTAAAACTAAACCTGCCTGGCTTATAGCCTTTAATTTTGGAATCATGCGTTTTTGAAAACAACTCCCTGATATAAGTAAAAACACCTGTATATGTTGCCGGATTTGAACGTGGAGTCCTTCCTATCGGTGACTGATCAATAACAATTACTTTATCCAGATTCTCGTAATTGAGTATTCCGTCATGCGCACCGGCACTGCGGTTTGTTCTCAACAGCAAATTTGAAAGAGACGGATACAATATTTCATTTACAAGGGTGCTTTTACCGGACCCGGAAACTCCGGTTACTGCAATTAGTTTTCCTAAATCTATATGGACATCAATGTTTTTTAAGTTATGTTCCCTGGCACCTTTAATAATTATATATTTACCGCTTCCGTTCCTCCTTATTTCGGGTATCGGTATAAATCTTTTTCCGCTCAGATATTTTCCGGTTATGGATCTATCACAGTTATATATGCCATCCAGTTTTCCGCTGAATACAATTTCTCCACCATGTATGCCGGCTCCTGGTCCTATGTCAACTACAAAATCTGAATTTCTTATGGTTTCCTCGTCATGTTCTACTACTATTATGGTATTTCCCAGATCTCTTAGACGCTTCAGGGCATTTATTAACTTTTTATTATCTCTCTGGTGAAGACCGATACTTGGTTCATCAAGTATGTATAGAACTCCTACCAGTCCTGACCCGATCTGCGTGGCCAATCTTATCCTCTGGGATTCACCTGCGGATAAAGTGCTGGATTTCCTATCCAGAGTCAGGTAACTAAGCCCCACATCTTTTAAAAAATTCAGGCGTTCGATAATTTCTTTAATCAGTCTTTCACCTATTATTTTTTCTCTTTCAGTCAGTTTAAGCGATCTTAACCACTCAATACACTCTTCAATTGTTTTTTCACAAAAGTCAGCTATAGATAACGAACTAATTTTAACTGCCAGGATTTCCTGCCGGAGTCTTTTACCGTTGCATCCACTGCATGGTCTGCTGCCTATCATTTTCTCTATTTTAATTCTTTGACTCTCAGATTCTGTCTCCAGATATCTTCTACTCAAATTATTGGCAAGACCCTCAAATTTTAGATAATAATGTCTTAATTTACCCTTATAATTTATATAACTAATTTTTATCCGTTTTCCATCAGTCCCATATAAGATTATCTTTTTTGCATATTCATCAAGATTCTTAAAAGGAGTATTTAAATTGAACTCATATTCTTCAGCCAGACTTCTCATTAACTGGGAATAATAATTTGAATAACTCATATTAAAGAAAGGAATAGCCCCATCCATTATACTTAACTCAGGATGCTCTACAATTAAATCAGGATCTATTTCCTTACTTATACCCAGACCGCCACACTCCCTGCAGGCTCCATAAGGGCTATTAAAAGAAAACATCCTGGGGGTAAGTTCCTCAAAATCTATTCCACAATCTACGCAGGAAAAATTTTCAGAGAAGCTGTGTATTTCTCCGGAATCCAGCAGTTGAATATATACAACGCCGCTGCTTTCTTTAAGCGATATTTCAATATCTTCAGAAAGCCTTTTTTTTATATCCGGTTTTATTTTTAGTCTGTCAACTATAACTTCAATACTATGTTTAACGTTTTTATCTAATTTAAAATCAAAGTCTTCCTCTAGTTCATAAACGCTGCCGTCTATTCTAACTCTTGCATATCCACTCTTCTTGACATTTTCTAAAGTCTTTATATATTCACCCTTTCTGCCCCTTATAATAGGTGAAAGGACCTGGAATTTCATTCCTTCAGGTAATTCCATTACTCTATCCACTATTTGATCTACTGTCTGTCTGGTTATGAGCTTACCGCACCTATAACAATAAGGTATCCCAATTTGAGCATATAGAACCCTGAGATAATCATATATCTCAGTAATAGTTCCTACTGTAGACCTGGGATTTTTAGAAACACCTTTCTGATTTATGGATACCGCTGGTGACAGGCCCTCTATTAAATCAACATCGGGTTTTTCCATCTGTCCCAGGAACTGTCTTGCATAAGAAGAAAGTGATTCTACGTATCTTCTCTGTCCTTCAGCATAAATGGTATCAAATGCCAGTGATGATTTCCCCGATCCGCTTACGCCGGTGAAAACTATAAACTTGTTTCTGGGGATTATTAAATTTATATTTTTAAGATTATGCTCCCTGGCACCCTTTATTATTATTTCTTCTTTCATAAGTATTATCTTTTAACCTCTATATTAGTTATTTTTTTTATCCTCTTTATTTCATCCCTGATAGCAGCAGCCTTTTCAAAATTCAATTCCCTTGCTTCCAGGTACATTTCCTCTTCCAGGCCACTTATTATAGTAGCTGCTTTAGAAGGGTCCATATCCAGCAATTTATATTCGCTGAATCTTTTTTTCTGTTCACTAACTTTAAAATCAGCTCTCACTTCCTTTTTGGTCTTTATCCCTCTGCTATATAATATGTCAGATATGGTTTTATTTATAGTTTTCGGTGTAATATTATGCTTCTTATTATATTCAATTTGCATGTCTCTTCTCCTGTCGGTTTCAGATAGTGCATTTTTTATGGCATTAGTTATATCATCAGCATACATTATAACTTTTCCGTTAACATTTCTTGCTGCCCTTCCAATAGTCTGTATAAGTGATATTTCTGACCTTAGAAACCCCGCTTTGTCTGCATCTAATATGGCAACCAATGATACTTCCGGGAGATCCAATCCTTCCCTCAGTAAATTTATTCCCACCAGCACATCAAATTCTCCAGTCCGTAGCCCCCTTAATATTTCCACTCTTTCCAACGTATCTATAGTGGAATGTAAATACCTGACCTTAATTTTTTTACCCGATAGATAATCAGTAAGGTCTTCTGCCATTCTTTTAGTGAGAGTAGTTACTAGAACCCTTTCACCTCTACTCACGACTTTCTTTATCTCATATATTAGATCATCTATCTGACCTCTTGTTTTTCTTACAGAGACTTCTGGATCTACTAGCCCGGTAGGCCTTATTATTTGTTCCGCTATTTGACTGCTCACTTTTTTCTCGTAAGAACCCGGTGTAGCTGAAGTAAATATCACTCTACTGACTTTTAATTCAAATTCTTCAAATTTTAATGGTCTATTATCTAAAGCTGAAGGAAGTCTAAATCCATAGTCTACCAGAGTTTGTTTTCTTGAGCGATCACCTTCATACATTCCCCTTATCTGAGGAATTGCAATATGTGATTCATCAATAACCATAAGAAAATCATCAGGAAAAAAATCCAGCAGAGTATTAGGTGCTTCTCCTGGTTTTTTTCCTAATATATGCCTTGAATAATTTTCAATACCACCGCAAAATCCTAATTCTTCTATCATTTCCATATCATATCTTGTTCTTGATTCTATTCTCTGAGCTTCAAGCAGCTTATTCTGGTTTTTAAAATACTTTATTCTTTCCCCAAGCTCTTCTTCAATGGTCTCCAGAGCCCTATCAACCCATTCTACAGTTGCTAAAAAATGAGTAGCTGGCGATATAATATATGCTTCTTTCTCTTCATAAATCTCTCCTGACACAGGATTAAACTCGACAATTCTTTCTAATTCATCTCCTAAAAGCTGCACTCTTACAGCCTTGTCCTGATATGCCGGGAATATTTCAATTGTATCCCCTTTGACTCTGAATTTACCATTGACAAAATCATAATCATTTCTTTCGTATCTTATATTGACCAACCTATCTATTATCTCCTCTCTTGGAAATTCTTCTCCTGACCTTAAAATAATTCTCTGTCTTCCGTATTCAGAAGGTGATCCCAGACCATATATGCAGGAAACACTTGCAACTGCTATAACGTCATTTCTGGTATAGAGAGAATTAGTGGTGGATAATCTTAACTTTTCTATTTCTTCATTTATAGAAGTATCTTTCTCAATATACACATCCTTGCCGGGGAGATATGCTTCCGGTTGGTAATAGTCATAATAGCTTACAAAGTATTCTGCTGCATTATTCGGGAAAAATTCCTTGAACTCGTTACAAAGCTGGGCTGCAAGTGTCTTATTGGGAGCCAGAACCAATGTTGGAAGCTGAACATTCTGTATCACATTTGCTATTGAATAAGTCTTTCCGGAACCAGTAACTCCCAGTAAACTTTGAAATTTAAAATTATCTTTAATGCCTTTCGTCAGCTGGCTAATAGCCTTATTCTGGTCCCCCTGAGGAGAATAATTGGATACTATTTTAAATTTAGAATCAAGCATACCATATGCTGTGTTTTTTATTTATACTTAAATATTTTTTAAAATTTTTTCTACTTTTTTTAACAAACTCTCTTTTGAGTTATTATTATTAATAATAAAATTCACTTTTTTTCTATTTATTTTTATATGCTGTCCTTCTATTCTTAATTCTATATCATCATCTAGAAAATTTTTATTCTTTAGAAAGATTTCTCTTCTCTCGTCAGAAGTATCAACCAGAATAATATAATCGCACATTAGGTCCAATTTACAGTCAAATAATATTGCTGCTTCTATTATTATATAATTTTTGTCCCGGTTTTCATTTAAAATATTTTTCAATTCACTTCCAATTAAAGGAAACATTAATTTGTTCAATTTCTCCAGTTCCGTTTTGCTGGAAAAAACTTTTTCTGCTAAAGATTTATAAATTAAATCCCCGTCGGAATTAAAAACTCCATCTCCAAATATTTTTCTAAGTTCGTTCAGGATTACGGGATTTTTTGAGTAGATGTTTTTTGCTACCTTATCTACATCCAATATCAGGGTATTTTTCTTTATTTTTTTTATATATCTGCTTACCGTGCTTTTACCCGAAGCGATCCTGCCGGTAATTCCTAAGACTACTATTGTATATTCCTCCTGCTAATTTAATAATTTAATGAGTTCCTGTCTGGACAAAGAAGATTATAATTAATGTGAAAAAGATAATAATATCTAACGGTTTTTCTAAAACATTATCGTGGTTCTAAGCAATTTTAAGGCATAAATTTGAACTGTTGAAACATGCTACTCTATATTGGCTTCTTCTTTCATTTCTTTCAATATTTCTTTTATTTGCCTTTTTTTATTGGATTCTTTATCTAAAACTTCTTTTTTTTCAATCTTTTCTTCTGATTTTGAATCTTTAACCTTTTTTTCTTCTTCTTTATCTAAAACTTCTTCAACTGGATTCTCGACTTGCTTAACACTGAAAGCCATTCTTCTCTTATCAAAATCTATATCAATAATTCTAACCATCAGCTCATCCCCGATTTTCGCAACATCACTTGGCCTATTTACCGGTTCCAGACTTAATTCAGATATGTGTACAAGGCCTTCAAGGCCTTCCTCTGTCTGTACAAATAATCCGAACTTTACCATTCTAGTCACTTTACCCTTTACCACATCTTTTACGGAATAATCTTTTATTCTTTCCAACCAGGGATCCTTTTGGGTTTGCTTTAAACCCAGAGATAGTCTTTGCTTTTCATAATCAATACCTAATATCTCTACATCTACTTCTTGATTAACATTAACCACTTCCGAAGGATGTTTTACATGATTCCAGGAAAGTTCAGATATATGTATCAGACCATCAACACCATCTACATCAACAAAAGCTCCGAAATCTGCGATACTGGTAATTATACCTTTTTTTATCTGACCGATTTCTATACTATTGAGTATTTCTTTTCGTTGTTCTTTTCTCTCATCTTCTATAATGACTTTCCGGGATAGGACAACATTATTTCTATGTCTATCGACTTCAATAATTTTACATACACATCTTTCACCAATAAAGGACTGGAGATCTTTAGTTTTTCTCACATCTATTAATGATGCCGGTAAAAATCCCCTTAGCCCTATATCTACAATCAGGCCTCCTTTGACACACTCTATAATCTCACCTTCAACAATATCGCCATTCTCATATATTTTCTCTATCCTATCAAAATTTTGCTCTACTTCAGCTCTTTTTTTTGATAGTATGAGGCGGCCATCTTGATCTTCCTTCTGAATTACCATTATCATTATTTCATCATCAACCTTCAGGACATCTCCAGGTTTTACATCATTTCTTATTGATAGCTCACTCCGGGGTATAACTCCTTCTGATTTAAAGCCCACATCAACTAAAACTTCATCTTTATCGATCTTTACTACCTTACCCTTAACCACATCACCATCATTCAAATTAACCATAGTGAGATCATAATTGGGAACCATCTCACCATTTTCATTTTCTATCATACAGTTTTCATTTGTTAGTTTGTTATAAATATTATTCTCAGTCATATTTTTATAAATCATTCTCCTTTTTTAATATTCGAAAAGGATAGCATGCAAGAAAAGAATAATCAATATTATAAAATATTTTTTTAAATATACCAATTCTTGCCAGTTTTTATATCCACCTTGAGTTTTACTTTTAAACTCACACAATTTTCCATTGATTCTATCACTATTTTTTTAATTTTTTCTAAATCTCTTTCCTTTAATTCCAATACCAGTTCATCATGAACATGAAGTATTATGTTACTGTCTATGTTATTTAATTTTAATTTGTTAAAAAGGATTACAGTAGAAAGTTTCATTATATCTGCAGCACTCCCCTGTATGGGAGTATTTACTGCAAATCTCTCTCCCAGACTTCTTATTCTAACATTACTGCTTCCCAGCTCTTTTAAGTATCTTTTTCTACCAAAAATTGTGGTGGTGTAACCTTTTTTGTATGCATCATCTATTAAAAATTTTAAATACTTTTTCACCCCGGGGTATCTATCAAAATACTTCTGAATATATTCTTTAGCCTCCTCTTCCGGGATAGAAAGCCTGCTCTTCAGACCATACTCGGTCATTCCATATATTATCCCAAAATTTATAGCTTTTGCCTTTCTTCTTAAAGTAACATCAACATCATCATAGCTTACTCTGAATATCTCTGATGCTGTGCGAGTATGTATATCTTCTTTCCTGTTAAATGAACCCAACAGATTCTCATCCCCTGATAAGTGCGCCAGCACCCTCAACTCAATTTGAGAATAATCTGAAGCAAGAATCAAATCATAGCCTTTTCCAGGTATAAAAGCTTTTCTTATCTGTCTTCCATAATCAGTTCTTACGGGAATATTTTGCAGGTTGGGGTCACTGCTGCTTATCCTTCCGGTAGACGTTCCTAATTGATTGTATGTAGTGTGGACTCTCAAGTCTTCAGGATCTATCAAGGCGGGTAGAACATCAATATAAGTATTTTTTAGTTTGGTTTTTTCCCTCCAGTCCAGTATTTTTCTTATTATAGGAGAGCTGTCATAAATAGCTTTAAGAGCACCTGCATCTGTAGAAAATCCGGTTTTAATTTTTTTTGTGACCGGAAGGTTCAGCTTTCTATAAAGAATCTCCGACAGTTGCTGTGAAGAATTTATATTAAACTCCTCACCGCAAAGCTTATAAATTTCTTTCTCAAGTCTCCCTATATCCAGCTCATATTCCTCAATTAAACTGCTTAGATATTTTTTATCTATATTAACACCTGTATGTTCCATCTCAGCCAGTACCTGAATAAGCGGCTCTTCTATCTGCCAGTATAACTTATCCAGTTTTTCCTTTTTTATTTTTTCAAGTAATCCAGTCTCAATTTTTTTATATAGACTTAATCTTCTTAATATTCCGTCCAAATATTCCTTGTCCGCCTTTATTTTATGTTTCTCATCCTTATATAAATCAAGTGTTAGCTGTTTTTTTTCTTTTATATCCTTGAATTCAGTTAAATCACTGCCTTCTTTGCCTTCACTTAATTCGATATCTTCTATTTCCATATTCAGCAGATCACCGGTTATCTCATCCAGGGTAGTTGTAGATTTAAGTGGATTCAAGATTAAATATAATATTTTATAATCTATAAGCTTCCCGCTTAAACAAATACCATAACCCTTTAAAATCTTGTATATTTTTTTAAAATCAAAACCTGATTTTTTTATTTCTTTATTTTCGAGCAATTTTTTTATAGCCTCTCTTACAGCACTTTCATTTAGACTATCCTTTTCAATTAAAAAGGCGCTGTCTACTCCAGAATATAAAATAATACCGTAAAACACATCATCACCGGTAAATTCTGCAATATATATGTTCGTAGTAAGATTTTTATTTAAAATTTCTAAGTTTAAACCTCCGGTTAAATGTTTTAAATTAATTTTATCTGTTCTCTTTTTAACCACGGGGATTTCTTCCTTAAAATCAATCTTATCTTTCAGGTTAACCAGTCTTTTTTCCAGAGATCTGAACTCAAGACTTTCAAATAATTGCTTGACCTTATTAAAACTAATATTCTTAAAACTTTTATTTATAAATTCACTTACATCTGTATCCCTGTCTATTTTTAATGTAGTTAATTCTTTGCTCAATTCAGCAAGATTTTTATTATTTGTCAAAAGTTCCCTCAGCCGTGGGTTATCTAATTTATTAATGTTTTTATAAATTTCTTCCAGGCACCCATATTTTTTCACCAGCAACCTGGCCGTCTTTGGACCTATTCCCGGGACACCCGGTATATTATCTGAACTATCCCCCATCAAGGCTAAAAGGTCTTTCATATTTTCCGGTTTAACCCCAAATTTTTCCTCTACTTTAAGCCTGTCAAAAATTACTGTATCGGTAATGCCTTTTTTAATTGCCATAACTTTTATGTTACCGGAAACTAACTGCAATATGTCTTTATCGCCGGTAACTATTATTATCTGATTGAATTCATCTTTAATACTATTTACTATCCCTGCAAGTATGTCATCGGCTTCAAGACCATCTTTTTCTAAATAAATAATATTAAAGGCATCAAGAACCTCTTTAATTAAAGGAAACTGGCTCGATAGTTCCGTGGGCATTTTTTTTCTATTTATTTTATACCGGTCGAATATTTTATGCCTGAACGTCGGAGTCTTACTGTCAAATGCACATAATATTGTATCCGGATGCTGTTCTTCTATAAGTTTTAACAGCATATTTGTGAATCCTAAAACAGCGTTGGTTATAATACCAGATGAAGTGGAAATACTATCAGGAAGTGCATAGAATGCTCTATATGCAATATTATTTCCATCAATTAAAATAACTTTATTATTTCTATCACTTTTCAATTAAAACTCCTGATTTAAACCGGATTGATAAATAAAAACTTTCCTGGCTCAAGTTAAATTCCTGTAAAAAATTTCATTAACTTAAAATATTTATAAAAAAATATAATTTTATTTAATATTCTTGCATAATTTTAT
>JAHIPJ010000176.1 GCA_018894445.1 Actinomycetota bacterium | reverse complement strand
TCTGCTTGTTTTTCGATTACATCAAAAATATAATCTTCAGTCATGTTTACAATACCTTTTCTTTTTGAAGATTCAATAACAGCCTGGTAAATAGGAACTGTTCCTACGGGTACAGTGGATCTGTCTATAATAGTTCTTCTTATTTTATCAATATCTCCACTGGTGCTTAGATCCATAATAGTATCAGCCCCGGCTTTAATGGCTGCGTCTAATTTTTTTATTTCCTCTTCCAGACTGGTATGCTCTGAAGATGTTCCTATGTTTGCATTAACTTTTGTTCTTAAACCTCTTCCAATTCCTGATAATACCTCAAGAGATTTGTGTTTTTTATTATAAGGAATAACAATAATACCTTCTGCAATGCTCTCTCTTATATATTCATGACTAACTCTTTCTTTTTTTGCTACAGTTTTCATTTCTTTTGTAATTTCACCGGATTGAGCTTTACTTAATAGAGTCATTTATAATAACCTCCCTGAATTTTTTACATTCTTTTTCCACGTTGTCTTTAGTAACTATGGCTGAAATTGCTGCAATAGATCTTGCACCTGCTTCTATTACACTTCCAAGATTATTTTCATTTATTCCGCCAATAGCTACAAAAGGAATCTTTATTGCTTTCTTTATATCTTTTATTAACTTAAGTCCTGCTGGTCTTCCAGCGTCTAATTTAGTTTTTGTCTCAAAAATTGGACTTACTCCTATATAATCTGCGCCAATCCTTTCGGCTTCTACTGCCTCTCTAATATTATGTACAGTTAATCCAATAATTTTTTTACTTCCAAGTATTTTTCTGGCAATGCTATAGGTCATATCTTTATTACCCAGGTGGACTCCATCAGCATCTACTGCTAAAACAATGTCAACTCTATCATTTATTATAAATAGAACGTTATTTTTTTTACAAAGTTCACCTATTTCTTTTGACTCTTTTATCATATCTCCTGTACTTTCTCCTTTTTCTCTATATTGAATTATTTTAACGCCCGCTTGTATAGCGGACTTAACATCTTCCAGGATAGTTTTTCTGGTTAGCCTCGAATCAGTTATAAAGTATAAATCCATATCTTCTAGTTTTTCTTTCATTTATTCCCTTTTCTCTATTTTTATCATTTCTTCTATTTTGTTTTTATCAAGGTTAAAAATTTCATCAAAGAAAATAGTTTTATAAGAAGCTGGACCTTTAGCTGTTTTTGCTGCCAGTTCACCAGCTATACCAATAAAAGAAAGAGCATTTGTGGAAGCTAGTGCATAGTCTTTTTCAACAGCGGCAAATGTTCCTATTACCGAGGCAGCCATACAGCCTGAGCCAACAAAACTGCCCATCATATCGTGTCCATTTTTACAAATATAGGTATCTTTTCCATTTGATATGATGTCTTCCTTTCCAGTTATCACCACGGTTAGATTTCTTTCACTTGCTATTTTTTTTGATATTTCTACCAGATTTCCTTTTACTGATATTGCTTCTACTCCCTTTGTTTCTGCCTCTGCTCCGGCTATTGTTCCAATCTCTGAAGAGTTTCCCTTTAGAACTGAAATTTTTACTTTTTCTAAAATTTCCACTGCTTTATTTGTTCTTAGGTCTGTTGCGCCAACTCCAACGGCATCCAGGATTACAGGAATGTTTTTTTCATTTGCTTTTTTACCTGCTAAAATCATTGATTCTACTAAATCTACTGTCAGGGTTCCAATATTTAAAACAAGAGCGCTAGATATGGAAGTCATCTGTTCAACTTCTTCTATTGCATGTGCCATAACAGGTAAGGCACCTATAGCTCTTACTATGTTTGCACAATCATAAATCGTTACCCAGTTTGTTATATGGTGCACTAGCGGTCTTTGTTCTTTTATTTTCCTTAAAGTCTCTGATATATTCATAAAATTTCCCTTCTTGCTCAGATTTGTTAGTCTTGTTATTCGTTTAAATTGATGTATCTTATAAAACTTGCGTTTTTTTCTTTCTTTATATACCTTCCCGATTTCAAGGAGTATTAAAAACTGCTATAAAAATAAAAAACTACTAACCTGACCGTTGATTAGTAGTTTACTTGTTTCTACTTTTCCTACGCTAGAATTATCTAGGTCAGGTTTAAAGGGTCGACGGTTTAATTAAGTAAACCAGCCTCTCAGCTTGATAAGCTCCCCTAAGTATTTATAAATATTTAATTTTCAAAGAAATTTCTTTATAATATAAAAGAATAAAAATAACTAAAGTACTGAACATGGTGGATATTACCATAAAAAGTTTATATTAACAACTATAAAAGGATAATACTCCGGCAGGAATTTAAGTATAAGGGTAGTGATTTAGATGAAATTTACTGAAAGAAAAATGGAAATTTTAAAAGAGGTTGTTGATAGATTTATTGCAAAAGCTGACCCTGTCTCTTCAAGGAAGATAGCCCAGGGTTCAGAATTTGACCTGAGTTCGGCAACCATAAGAAAGGAAATGTCAGAACTTGAAGTGATGGGTTACCTGACCCACCCCCACACATCAGCGGGGAGAACACCTACGGATAAAGGCTATAGATTCTATGTAGATAATGTCATAAAAGAAGAGTTAGATTTAAGCGCCGATGATGGCGAAAGCAGTACTGGCCTTGATATAACAATTGGCAAGGATATGGAAATAGAAACAATCCTGCAGAAGTCTGCGGAGATACTTGCTAAATTTACAAATTATCTGTCAATGATTGTAGCTCCAACAATTCAGCAAAGTAAATTTAAACATATCGAGCTTCTGAAATTTCATGGCGGAAATTTACTTATGGTTTTGATTACAGATACAGGGAGAGTTTACAAAAGAAGCTTCGTCCTTGGAGGCAAATATACGGATCTGGATTTGCAGGGAGTAACAAATATTTTAAACTTGCAGCTCAGGGATAAAAAAATTATTGATATTGGTATGGAAGATATAAAAATACAGAAAGGCGATTCATATCTGATACTCCTGGTAAATAGAATTATCGAACTTATAAAAGAGTGTATTAAAGAGGATTTTCATTATAATAGAATTTTTATCCATGGTACATCAGTGATATTACAGCAGCCGGAATTTATTGACTTGAAAAAGATTCAGAATATTCTGCGGGTTATAGAAAATGAATATTTGCTTATGAAACTGCTTATGGATTTTTCCGAGGATAAAGATTTTATAGTAAAGATTGGTTCAGAATTATTTGAGGAAGGTACTGAAGACCTGAGCCTGATAGCATCGAAGTATAAAATTTATGGCAACTCTACCGGAGCAATAGGTGTTTTAGGACCAAAAAGAATGGATTATAGCAGAGTTATAAGAAATCTTAATCTTTTTAGAAAGAATCTTACAGAGATTTTTAACTCAAGGGCATAAGTGTTGAAATAAAATAGGAACTGGAAAAAAAAATCAAAATGGGTTATTATTTCTGCGCTATTATTTCATAAATCTTATAAACTTAGTTTTTATTTTGAGGTGATTTTAACTAGTGGGAAATAAAAAGGATTATTATGAGGTTCTGGGGCTATCCCGGGACTGTACTTTAACCGATATAAAGAGAGAATATAGAAATCTTGCTCGCAAGTATCACCCTGATGTAAATGACAGTGATCCAAAAGCAGAGGAAAAGTTTAAGGCAATTTCTGAAGCCTATGCTGTACTAAGCAATGAAGAGAAAAGAAGACAGTATGATCAGTTTGGATTCAGCAGAAATTTATTTGAAGATTTTGATTTCGGGAGCGTATTTTCTGAATTCGGCTTCGGGGATATATTTGATAGATTCTTTGGCACTGGTTTCGGCAGCACTTTTTCCACCAGACAGAGAAGCGGTCGTAGAGAAAGAGGCTCTGATGTAGGTGTTGAGATGAAAATTAGTTTTAAAGAGTCTGCATATGGAGTAAAGAAAGAGATTGAATATAATGCAGATGATGTTTGTGAGGTCTGCAAGGGAAAAGGCAGCACTGCTGATGATGGAATTATTACCTGTAGTGAATGCAGCGGTACGGGAAAGGTAAGGACTGCCAGGCAAACTCTTATCGGAAATATAATAACTACATCGACTTGCAGGGATTGTGGGGGCACCGGGAAAATAATAAAAGATCCCTGTGAAAAATGCAGGGGGAAAGGTTACCATAGAAGGAAGAAAAAAGTTAAATTAGATATTCCTGCCGGGGTACATGATGGGGACAGTCTTAGAGTCTCCGGTGAGGGAAACTCACTGGGCAAAGACTCTATAAATGGTGATCTGTTTGTAACTATAAGGGTAATGTCCTATCCTGGATTTAAAAGAGACGGAAATGATGTACTTTCCAATATCGAGATATCGTTTGCTCAGGCTGCCCTTGGCTGTAAAATAAAAGTTGAAACCCTTGATGGCAAAGAAGAAATAAATATCAAGCCTGGAACCCAGCCTAAAGAAAAGATTATCCTTAAGTCCAGAGGAATTATTGAGCTTAATGGATACAGGAGGGGTGACCATATAATTAATATAGATGTTAAGATTCCTGCTAAACTTACTAAAGAAGAAATAATACTACTAAAAAAATATGCTGACGGAAGAGAAGAGGCAGTCGATAGTGGAAGCCATGGTGTCTTCTCAAATATTAAAAATGCATTTAAAAAGTAAAACAATTTCTAAAAAATTACAAAAAATTCCTTTTTTATATGATATTAGTATAATTATCATTCAAACAGTTTAAAAAATGAGTTATCCATATTTTTTTGTAAATTCCAGCAGTATTGAAGGAAATAAAATAAAAATTGAAGGAGAAGACTTAAACCACCTTATAAATGTGCTGAGAAGCAAAGCCGGGGATACGGTTTATATATCAGATAATGCTGACTATAAATATAAAACCGAAATTATA
>JAHIPJ010000175.1 GCA_018894445.1 Actinomycetota bacterium | reverse complement strand
ATTATTATTTCTCTCTTTTAATTATTATTTCTCTCTTTTTTTTCTCTAATTGCATCCAGAAGCAGTACCAGATCTCTGGTTAGGGCACTTAAAACATTTACCAATTTAGTTATTGGAAATTTAATTGATATCACCAAATTGGTAAGTAAAACTTCTTTTCCAGGCAAACTGGCAAATTTCTCAACTTCTTCCGGATTTAAAAGTCTATTTTCAAGTATTCCCGCTTTTACTTTTAATGCATCTAGATCTTTTGAAAAATCTTCTATTACCTTAGCAGTTGAAACCATATCCTTACCGCTTACAACAATACTGGTTGGCCCTTTTAATACTTCCTCAAGATTTATACCTTTAAAAACATCTTTAGCTGCAATAAGAGCAAGAGTATTTTTTATTATTTTAAGATAAGAATTTACCTCCACTAGTTTATCTCTTACCACTACAGCATCTTCGGCTCTAAGCCCACTATGATCGGTAAAAATAAGACCATAACTGTTCTTAAATATCTCTTTTAACTCATTTACTTTATCCACTTTTTCTTGTTTGGCCACATTAACCTCCAGACTATATATCTAAAAAACGTACAAAATAAAATCGACCCCAACTATCTTAAAGGTCGACTTAATTTTTTAAATCAACCTCGGTAGGAAATTAAGTTATTAAATCCTTATAACAACACCTACGGTCTATGGCTGTATTATATATTTGTTTACATCAAATTCATTTTAGTTTTCTTATGCTACCTCTGCTACTTCAATACTCTTGCCCGGATCAATCTTAACACTTGGACTCATAGTTGCTGATATATAAATACTTTTTATATATTTACCTTTAGCTGAAGCAGGTTTTGACTTTATAATTGCATCCACTAGAGCCGCATAATTTTCCAGTAGTTCTTTTAAGCCAAATGACACTCTTCCTATAGTACAGTGTACCACACCATTTTTATCAGTCCTGTATTCCAGTTTTCCTCTTTTTGAATCCTCCACCGCTTTTTTCAGTTCAAAAGTAACTGTTCCAGATTTAGGATTGGGCATTAATTTTCTGGGGCCTAAAATCTTACCAATTTTGCCTACATGCTTCATCATGTCCGGTGCTGCAATGCAAACTCCAAAGTCCAGCCATCCCTGGCTGATTTTATCTGCAAGATCTTCTCCTCCGACATAATCTGCTCCTGCCTTTTTAGCTTCTTCGGCTTTTTCACCCTGCGCAAAAACAAGTACCCTGGGAACCTTTCCGGTTCCGTTAGGTAAAACTATAGTTCCCCTCACTATCTGATCAGCTTTTCTGGGATCAACACCTAAATTCACACTAATATCTACAGACTCATCAAAATTAGCATAATGGTTCTCTTTAATCCAGCTAATAGCTTCTTTGGGGCCTACCATCTTATTTTTATCCAAATTTTCTAATTTCGATAAATATTTTTTCCCTCTCTTCAAAACCTACCACCTTTTTTACTTATTACTTTATACTATGTGCTAATCGCTTATCTACTGCTAGCCTATAATCAAACTTAGGAACCTACTTTTATTCCCATATTTTTAGCTGTTCCTTCTATTATTTTAACCGCACTCTCTAAATTTCTTGCATTTAAGTCTTTTAGCTTAATTCTTGCAATTTCTTCAACCTGTTTTCTTGAAAGTTCTCCAACTTTTTCCTTATTAGGTTCGCTTGATCCCTTTTCTAAATTCAAAGCTTTTTTTATAAGAACTGCAGCTGGTGGGGTTTTGGTAATAAAACTAAAACTTCTGTCTTTGTATACAGTTAAAATCACAGGAATAATCATTCCCTGTTCTTTTGCCGTCTTTTCATTAAAAGCTTTGCAGAATTCCATAATGTTAACTCCATGCTGCCCAAGAGCAGGACCAACAGGAGGAGCAGGATTTGCCTGCCCCGCCGGAATTTGCAATTTAATTTGTGCTATAATTCCTTTAGCCATAACTAGTTACCTCTAGTGAACTACCACTAGGCTAAAGACCAAGTGGTTTCCTGCTTCACAGCTTCATCTAACGACGACAGCTCCACAGGCTTTAGACGATAGTCCCTACCGCCTTTAATAGCCATTCATCTCAAGGGCTAAAGACCCTTGAGTTTTCTGGCTACTATTCTATAAAATAATTTCATATTATACATTTTAATAGAAATATTTCAATTTTCTTCTATATTTTTGACACCTGATTAAAATTTATTTCAACAGGTGTCTGTCTTCCAAATATAGAAACTAGAACCTTTAATTTACCCCGATCTAAATTTATCTCACTTATAGTACCGTCAAAATTCGCAAATGGCCCTGTGGTTACTTTTACAGGCTGACCAATTTCAAAATCGGTCTTAGGTTTGGGTTTCCCAGTATCCTTCCTTTTCATAATTTTTTTAACTTCATAATCTGATAAGGGAATTGGTTTATCTTCCCTGCCTACAAAGCCCGTAACTCCAGGAGTATTTCTTACCACATACCAGGAATCATCATCCAGAT
The DNA here is from genome assembly GCA_018894445.1 of Actinomycetota bacterium. Taxonomy (GTDB): domain Bacteria; phylum Actinomycetota; class Humimicrobiia; order Humimicrobiales; family Humimicrobiaceae; genus Hydromicrobium. The sequence continues at coordinate 652 of JAHIPJ010000175.1, read as the reverse complement.
GCATCTTCACCAGTAGATAGCCCGGAAGCACTCTTTTAGATGATACCTCTTTCTTCCCGCTCTTAATTTCAACAACATCCTCTTTGGGTATATATATATCAAAAATTTTATTACCCACATTCATGGACTCTATTCTGTGCTCCAGGTTAGTTTTTATTTTATTTTCATATCCTGCATATGAATTAATTACATACCATCTTGGTCTCATTCAAATCACCAAACAATTCAAACAATTAAATCTTTGTCATCAGTTCCACTAGTCGTAAGAAGCCCAAATCAAAAACTCCCAGGATAACTGCAAAAATAATAATAGTGACTATAACTACTATAGTATAATTTAAAAGTGCTTTTCTGGTAGGCCAGGTTACTCTTTTTAACTCGTGTATAACATTCCTGTAAAATTTTGCAATTCCCGAAGGCAGTTTTTTTATAAATTGCTTCCAATTTATTTTCTTTCTTGGTTGCGATGGGAGCTTTCTTTCCTGCATCTGCCTTTCCATTATTGCTTTCTTTTTATACTTTCTTGAAACTTTTCTTTTAGCCATTATAAAATTATCCTTTGCATTTTGACTTTTGGCATGTTTCCACTCACTACCTCTACCGTACTAAACTTTCTACACATATAAAATTGGCAGGGCTGGAGGGATTCGTT
>JAHIPJ010000174.1 GCA_018894445.1 Actinomycetota bacterium | reverse complement strand
ATAAACAAATGTTATTATGAATCTGGTAAATAGTTTTATAACGTACATTTCAAAAATCCTTATTTTGAACAGGTAAGGGATAAAGATAAAACAAAGATATAAAGCAATATTTACTGCTGCATACCGTATCCCTGAAACCAGGTTGATTTCCTTCAGCAGTATGAAATAATATAGTATAAGTAATACAGCTCCTGCAAGATAAGTCAAAGCCTTGAAATATGACTTTATGATTCTGAATCTTTCAAAGAAAATCCTAATGGACAGAGAAAGCGGTATACCCATTGCAAGTGTCATCTGTAAACGCGTCAGGAACGTTCTTGGGTTTTCGCTTATATTATCCCAGTGTAACTGAACAATTCCCATAATAACAACAACTGCTGAAAAAGCTATTGTGACTGGAAAACGCCTGATACTGTTATATAAACCGGTTAAAAGTCTTTTAATGAAACCAGGTATTGTCATGATGACCACCTCCTTTTTGGCAAAATTAATTCTTATCCGTATTATATCATACCGCAGCAGAGCTGTAATCAAAAATAGTGCTTTGAAACACTTATGATTGTAAGGTCATCACTAAAAAGTTTGCTAAAAAAACAAACTTTTCGAAGATAATTATATAATGCCGTTAAATGGCATTTATAATTATTTTGGGGGGTATCCCCTTGACTGGGGTAAGCACAATATGTTGTAGTATGGGGTGCTCTATATTGAAAATAGTTCGAACGTATTTCACCGCCTGCGGTGACGACAGCAAGCCCCCAAAAATTGGAGCGGCTTCGCAGTGATGTGATCTTTGACAATTTCAAGTTTTGGTGGCAAATTCTTTTAATTCAAAAATTTCTGACCTCAGGACATTTACATTTCTGAGGCAAATTGAAAAGTAAAGCCAAATCATTCTTTTCCAAAATTTCTAATATATTTGCACCACATGAGAGGTAGCACGTCAAGAAAATCTTTCTTATTTTATTGCCTCTAATTCCCCAAAATAGGCGAATGTCCTGAGTTCAGAAAGGTTATTATTATTGATGATCTTTCTTTATTGTTTGAAATAGACCAGATAGATGTAGTGGTAGATATAACCGGAAGCCCGGAAGCAGGAGCTTATATTGCCTTTAATTCTATAAATAATGGGAAACATATTGTTACTTTAAATGTAGAAGCAGACACTACTATAGGCCCTCTGCTTAAGAAGTCAGCAGACAATGCCGGTGTGGTATATACTGTTTCTGCCGGCGATGAACCGGCTGCATTAAAGGAGCTTTATGATTTTGCATCTGTTTTGAATCTGGAGGTTATTGCAGCCGGAAAAGGGAAAAATAATCCTTTGGATAAGACTGCTAACCCCACCACATTAAAAGCGTATTCTAAAAGCAAAGGCACCAGTCCCCGAATGATGACTTCATTTGTGGATGGCACCAAATCTATGGTGGAGATGGCCTGCTTTTCTAATGCCACAGGAATGATACCTGACTGCAGAGGGATGCACGGCCCGAAAGTCAACGTATGCGATTTGACAAAAATTTTTAGTTTGAAAAAAGATGGAGGAATTCTGGATAAAAAAGGAGTGGTGGATTTTGCTATAGGTGATGTAGCTCCAGGAGTATTTTTAATTTATACATCTGCTCAGCAAATAATAAGAGATGAGTTGAAGTACCTTTTGTTTGGAGATGGTCCTAATTATTTACTGTACCGGCCATATCATCTAACCAGTATAGAAGCGCCAATGTCTATTGCACAGGCTTATTTTTATGGGGAGCCTACTATTATTCCATCAAACGGATTAGTTTCCGAGGTTGTAACTGCAGTAAAGAGAGATTTAAAGTGCGGAGAAGTTTTGGACGGCATAGGCGGATATACAGTGTATGGACTAATAGAATTGTATGATACTGCAAGAAAAGAAGGACTTCTTCCGATAGGATTAAGTGAGAGTTGTACACTTAAGTGTGATATAAAAAAAGATAAAATCCTAAAATACAGTGATGTAAATTTAGTTGAAGATTCTATGATCTTACGGCTTAGGAAGCTGCAGGATAATTTAGTAATTTAAAATAGGTGACATTTTGGTAAAGTTACCCGAAATATTTAATAGATACTATCCATACATTGAAGAGGAACTTAAATCCCTTTTTGATAATAGAAACTTATTTCTTTACGATATGATGCGATATCACTTGGGCTGGATTAATAACCGGGGTGATAATATTAGTAATAATAGCGGGAAAAAGTTGAGAGCAACTTTATGTCTTCTTGCCTGTGAATCCCTGGATGGTGATTTCAGAAAGGCGCTCCCTCTGGCGGCTGCTATAGAGCTTATTCATAATTATTCCCTGGTTCATGATGATATCCAGGATGATGATAAGCAGAGAAGGCACCGCCCCACCGTCTGGAGTATATGGGGAAAGCCCCAGGCCATAAATGCTGGTTCGGCTTTAAAAGTGCTGGCAAGTTTATCTGTAGCTAAGCTTGGAGATTATAATATTTCTTCTGATAAACAGGTAGAAGTTTTTGAGATTTTGAATAACAGTTGCCTGAAAATGATTGAAGGACAGTTTTTAGATATTAATTTTGAGAATCGGTCGGATATAACTATTGAAAATTATCTGGAAATGATTGAAAAAAAGACTTCAGCATTAATTGAGGGGGCATTAAAAATAGGTGCAGTACTGAATATTGAAAAAAGTAAACTGGAACCTTTTGAGAAATTTGGAAGGTATTTAGGATTAGCATTTCAAATAAGAGATGATATTCTGGGAATATGGGGAAACAATACAAAGACAGGAAAACCACAGGGAAATGATATAAGAAAAAGGAAAAAAACTTTACCTATTGTATTTTGCCTCCAGGTTTCGAATAAAAAGACCAAAGAAAGACTGCTAAAAATATACAGTAAAAAGAGAATATCTGAAAGAAATATAGGTTATATTCTGTCATTACTGAATGATATAGGTTCGAAAAGATTCTGTGAAGAAAAATCCATAGAATACTACCAGCTTGCTTTAAAGGAAATAAAAAATTTACCAATTTTCTCTGATAAAGTCAGTCATTTTAAAGAGATTTCCCGCTTCCTTATTAAAAGAGATTTTTAAGGTTTTAATATGATTTATAAGACTAAAGAAAAGAATATAGATGACGGTATTAATAGTGTAAGAAAGAAGCAGCATCTGGATATAAGCCTAAATTGCGATATTCAAGCTAAAAAAATCAGTACCGGATTTGAAAAATATTATTTTATTCACCAGGCACTTCCGGAGATTGACTTAAATGAAATTGACCTGTCAATCTCTATATTTGGAAAAAAATTAAATCTTCCTTTAATGATTTCACCACTTACAGGAGGGGTTGAAAAAAGTGAAAAGATTAACAAGGAATTGGCAAAAGTAGCTCAGGTAGTGGGCATAGCTATGGGAGTGGGGTCACAGAGAATTGCCATTGAGCAAATGAAATCAGGCAGTACTTATGAGGTCAGAGATATAGCACCCGATATCTTATTATTTGCCAATATTGGAGCGGTACAGCTTAATTATGGATTCGGCATAAGAGAATGTAAGGCTGCAATAAATATGATTAAAGCAGATGGACTTATGCTTCACTTAAATCCGCTTCAGGAAGCATTTCAACATGAAGGAAATCACAATTTTAAAAATCTGCTGTCTAAGATTAATTATATTTGTGGCAGTCTTAGGTGTCCTGTAATAGTGAGAGAAGTAGGTTTTGGCATTTCAAAAACTGTTGCCCATAAGTTGATTAAGGCTGGAGTAAGCGGAATAGATATAGGCGGAGCCGGAGGTACTTCATGGATTGAAATAGAGAAAATCAGATCTCAAGACAAAATGCTTAAGAAAGTAGCTGAAGATTTTGATTGCTGGGGAATACCGACTTCGGAAAGCATAGAAATGGTGAGAGAACTTAAGCCAAAAATTCCTATAATTGCCAGTGGGGGCATTAGAAGTGGTATTGATGTGGCAAAGGCGATTGCTCTGGGTGCGGATCTGGTAGGAATTGCCTTGCCTTTGCTGGAAAAGATAAATGAATCTACCCAGTCCTGTATTAATTTTATAAAAGAAATTGAAGTGGGGCTTCGAATTGCTATGTTTGGAATAGGAGCTTTGAGGGTAGATGAACTTAAAAAGACTCATTTATTAAAAAGAGGTAACTTTAAGCAATGATTTATTCTTTTAATTTGTCATGGCGATTAACCAAGTATATAACTTTAAATTTAATGAGAAAAAAGGAAAAATTCCCTTTTGTGTTAATGATGGAGCCACTTTTCAGGTGCAATCTTTCATGCCTGGGATGCGGGAGGATTCAAGAATATAAGGATATTTTAAATAAGGTTTTATCAGTTGAAGAATGCATGGATGCAGCCAGACAGGCGGGAGCTCCTATAGTATCAATAACCGGGGGAGAGCCTCTTCTGCATCCAGAGATAAAGAAAATAATATCAAATCTAATAGGTGAAAAATTTTTTGTTTATTTGTGTACCAATGGTCTTCTGCTTGAAGATTTTTTAGATGAAATAAAGCCTGACCACAGATTAAGTATCGTAGTTCATCTGGATGGCATGTCAAAGACCCATGATTCAATTACGGGAAGAAAAAATGTTTTTAGCAAAGCTATCAGGGGAATCAGAAAAGCAAAAAAGATGAATTTTGCGGTCAGAACCAATACTACAATTTATAAGAATACAGATACTGAGGAAATTTCAAATTTATTTGGACTGCTTAAAGAAATCAGAACTGATGGGATTATGGTTTCTCCGGCATTCAGTTATGAGGTCTTAAGTAGGGATAGTTTTTTAAGTAGAAAAGAAATAAATGGAGTGTTTAAAAAGATTTATGAGAATTTAAATGGATCGAGATTATACAATACTCCAATTTATTGGGAATTCCTTATGGGAAGACGGGACCTGCAGTGTATGCCCTGGGCTAATCCCACAGTAAATCCAAAAGGCTGGAAAAGTCCATGTTATCTCATAACAGATAAGCATTATACAAGTTATAAGGAAATGCTTGAAGGGACTGGATGGGATAATTATGGGGTGGGAAAAGATCCCAGATGTAAAAACTGCATGGTGCATTGCGGATATGAAGCAAGTTCAATACTGGGAAGCATAAATTTAACCGATTTACTGAGAGTAGTCAGATGGAATATTACCGGGAGAAGTTAATATGAGAGTTTTAGTTACCGGAGCAACAGGATTTATTGGTAGCAATGTGGCAAAAAAATTAATTGAAGCCGGATTTGAGGTGAATGCGCTTATAAGAGAAAGCAGCAATAAATTGAATATTAGGGGTCTTCCGCTGGAGATTTTTTATGGGGATTTAAGAAACAAAGAATCACTTAAAAAAGCAATTAAAGGCTGTAAGGGATTATTCCATGTTGCTGCGAGTTATAGTTTCTGGTCACCTTATCCGGGGGAGTTTTATGAAACAAATGTTGAGGGTACTAAAAATATTATTCAGGCGGCAGCCGAGGCAGGCGTTTATAAAATAGTTTATACCAGCAGTGAATCTACAATTAAGATTTCAGGTAATGGTAAACTTGGGTGCGAAGGAGAAATGAGTAATTTATATGAATTGGCAGGAGATTATAAAAGATCAAAATTACTGGCTGAAATGGAAGTACTGGAGTTTTGTAAACGTAATTATCCTATAGTTATTGTAAACCCCACCACCCCTATCGGTTCCGGCGATATAAAACCCACTCCTACAGGTAAGATAGTGCTGGATTTTCTTAATGGGAAAATACCTGCATATGTTAATACTGGTCTTAATATAATAGATGTTGAAGATGTTGCCCTGGGACATCTTCTGGCATTCGAGAAGGGAAAAATTGGCGAGAGATACTTACTGGGCAATAAAAATTTGTCATTGAAGCAAATACTGGAGATTATTGCCGGTATTACCGGAATGAATCCTCCAAAGGTGCAGATACCGCTATGGCTGGCAATGACTGCTGCTTACATAGATGAGTTCATATCCGGTAAAATTTTAAAGAAACATCCGGCAATACCTGTAGCTGCAGTAAAAACTGCTCGTAAATTCAGATATTTTGACTGCAGTAAAGCTATTTATGAATTAGGACTTCCGCAAACTTCTGTGGAGATAGCTTTTGAAAAATCTATAAAGTGGTTCAGAGAAAATGGGTATGTTAAAAATTGATATAAAAAAAATAGTAGAGTGTATCAGCTCTTCACAGGAATATTTGCTTTCGAGACAGCATGCTGATGGCTACTGGATGGGAGTATTGGAAGCTGATGTAAGTGTAGTAGCTGATTTTATTATACTTGGAAGAATAATTGGAATTGGTGACAGAGAAAGAGAAAAAAAAGCTGTAAATTACTTTATGGATAATCAAAACAGTGACGGGTCCTGGAGTTTATTCTGGAAAGGAAAGGGAAGCCTGGATGTAACTGTAAAAACTTATTTTTGTCTTAAAATGTGCGGCCTGTCACCACAGGAAGGGCGTATGGAAAAAGCAAGAAAGTTTATCCTTGAAAATGGCGGTATTGAGAATAACAACACCTATACCAGGATTATTCTGGCACTGTTTGGCCAGTACTCATGGAAAGGAATACCGGAAATTCCTCCGGAAATTATATTTCTTCCCCGATGGTTTTATATAAACATTTACGATTTTGCCAGCTGGGCCAGGGCTACAATTATGGCATTTAGCATAATAATTACCTTAAAGCCTGTCTTTAGAATCAAAGAGGAAGAAAACATATTTGAATTGTATGTAAACCCTGAAAGAATCGATAATCCTGAACCTGATAAGGTAAAAGATTTTTATAGTTTGAAAAATATATTTATTTTATTAAATGGTGTCTTTAAATTATGGGACAGGATGCCTGAAGGAATAAAACCGGGTAGAAGTAAAGCCATAAGAAAAGTAGAAAATT
>JAHIPJ010000173.1 GCA_018894445.1 Actinomycetota bacterium | reverse complement strand
TAGACCTATTTTATCCGGCTTTTCTCTGGTAAATATTGCTTCATTACCAATAACCACCCCATATTCATTGGCTCCCATCTCTGCACCAAACATCCAGAAAGGTTGACAGAGTAATACCCGGGCGGTTTCTGAAACCTGGGGAATAGTCAAATAGGCACATTGAACGGTTTCGTTTGAATCATGCTTTTTGTGGGGGACTATAAGGATGTTTTGTACTTCATCAGGTTCTCGGTCACTATTCTTCCCAAAAATGGTAAACCCTTCTTCGGTAGCAGAACCTAAAGCTACTATAGTATCGCACATAATTACACTCCCTTTCTATTTAAAATGCTGAAGAGAGTAAATATTAAATTAGTCGTTAGTGAATAGTGAATAGTCGTTAGTATATATTATAGCGTATAGCGTATAGCGTACAGCGTATAGTTTTGGAATAGCAAGATACTTATCCCGATTAAACTAAAAAATTAAAGCGAAAAGCGAAAAACCATAATTCAAAACGCAAAACTTTTTCTCTCAATACTAAATTTTAAGTTTTAGTTTTTGTTTTTTTATCTTTTCTTTTTTGCTATATAGTATAGTATGCGAGATAAGAAAGATGAAACTCAATAGATAAAACAACATATTAAATTTTAAATTTTGAGCTATGGCTTTACGTTTTGCGCTTTTCGTTTTTCGCTATATACCATACACTAATTATGGTTTATGAAAAAACAAGTAAGAGATTAATTGCATTTAAACTTTTCTCTTATTTTTTCTTTCTTACATTTAGTAATATTTTTTAAATCCTGTTCCGGTAATTTTAATTCATTCTTTAAACTCTGAATTATTCTATTATTTTCTGTTTCAGGACTTACTGCATAGATAATCCACTTGCCCTCTCGCCGATTAACAACAAGACCTGCTTCTTTTAAAATCCTAACACTGTGCGAAATTCTTGATTGTTCCATATTTAATATATTTACCAATTCACAGACACACAATTCACCTTGCAGTAGAAGCAAATAAATACGTAGACGGGTTTCATCAGATAAGGCTTTAAACATTTTTATGGCCGCTTCCATTATTATATTCTCCTTTATATATGATGATATCATATTATTGCTTTAAAAATATTTATCTTGTCTACCATATCTTTTTCTATAATTTATAATCTTTATTAACCTTAGTTAAACAATTTACTATTTATTAATTACAATGGGAATGGCAACGGTTAAATAAAGATATTCCTTTATTTCCCCTTCCTGTATTTCATCTGGGATTTTATCTTTTAATAATATCACCTGTAGATTTTCTTTTTCTCCTGAGTTTAACTCAAATTCAGATACTAAGGGGATGAGATAATCTGCTGAGGTTTTTATGGAAGTAATTTTTATCCCCTCTTCCCCTGAATTCGCCAGAATAAACCTTCCTATAGTTTCGCCATCAGAATCAGTCGTTAAATTAAAACTTGTCCCTGCCGGAGAAATACTTACTGTTGGAGCGGGTTTCTCTGTTATATAACCATCAACACGCAGCGAAAAAGCCTTTCTCCTGGGGTCATTACAGTATATACGCACACTCTCTCTTACTTCACCTAACTCATGCTGGCTGGAATCATAGGTAAAAGTTACCTCCTGTTTTTCTCCCGGAAGAATTGTAAGAGGCATTCCTGTATCGTATTGGATATATTCAGAAGCGTCTATCTTATCAATTATTAGATCCAGCTCTCCCTTATTTTCAATAGTAAAAGTAAAGGTGGGCAAATCCCCCTGGGAAATCAATCCTAAATCCCATTGAGAATTAGAAAGGAAAGCTAAAGGAGAAGGGATAGGTTCTACTTCTGCAATTATAGTTACTTTTGCGTTGGGGAGTTGAGGGTCGTTGGATTCAATATGGATATCTTTTTTCACTATGCCATTAAAACCGGTAGGATTAAAAGTGGCCTGTAGTTCAGCTGATTGTCCGGGTTTTATATTATCAGAAGAGAGCATGGTTGCTGTGCAGCCACATGCGGCCCGCACTCGGCTGATAATCAGTTCTTCTCTTCCTGTATTCTTTATGGTAAAGATATGAACAGGTCTTTCGTCTTCTTTTATCTTTCCAAAATCCCATTCTTCTTCTGAAAAAGAAATAGTCGGCGGTTGGGAAGACTTGTTTTGAATATTATAAAATATTAAAAAAGCTCCTACTATAACTATTATACTTATTAAGATAATAATAATTTTGTTTTTAC
>JAHIPJ010000172.1 GCA_018894445.1 Actinomycetota bacterium | reverse complement strand
TGAAAGTAAAAAAAATATATATTACGTTTTTAATTATTTGTTTTTTACTGATATCGGTAGCTACTAGTTCATGTTTTAATTCTGGCAACATCAAGGAAAGTGGAACAACTCAGGATATTAAAAATTCAAAGGAGGTTAGCAGTGGTTCTGAAGATATTTCAGAGGAAGAATTTAATGACCTTTTAGAGAATGAAGATTTTGTAGACGTACTTGGTAGTTTTTGTCGTTATCCTGGTTCTGAGTTCAAAGAAGCAAAGCAAGTGGAAGATGATGAAAATTTACTTTATATATTGTTAGAAGTAATGGAAGACTCTAAAAAGGTAGAGGAATATTATAAAAATAAAAAAGTTCAATCAATCTGGAGAAGATCTGCAATATTTGAAGAGAGCTCGGAAAAAGTTGAAGAAGAATTTCTTGAATCAGAGAGCGAAAATATCCCCATTTCCAAATTTACATATTCCAGCGAAGAAAAAGATAAGGTTGTTAATGTCTTAATTAAAGGCCTGGAAGAGAACAGAACGCAAATAATGATTATTTACTGGAATCTGCAGTAAACAATAAATGGAAGATAGTAACCCCTTAAAATCAAAAATCTACACTGTTAGTGAGCTTAATCTTGAAATAAGAAAAAATCTTGAATCAAATTACTTAGATATATGGTTAGAAGGAGAAGTAAGCAATTTCTATTTCCACGACAAGAAGCATATGTACTTTGATTTGAAGGATGAAAATTCCAAGATCAGGGTGGTTATGTTTCATAATAATAATAAAAATTTACTTTTTAACATAGAAGAAGGCCTGCATATTTTAATAAATGGTTATGTTTCTGTTTATGAAAAAAGGGGAGAATATCAGATAGTAGCTCTGGATGCCAGGCCTGTAGGCAAAGGTTCTCTGATTTTAGCATTTGAACAATTAAAAGAAAAATTAGAAAAAAAAGGATATTTTGACCGTATACATAAAAAAAATATTCCCATTCTTCCAAATAAAATAGGTATAGCAACCTCTGTTGGCGGTGCAGTAATAAGAGATATCATTTCAGTCCTGGAGCGTAGATTTAAAAATTTCCATCTTATAATAAGAGATGTTAATGTCCAGGGGATTACCTCAAGTGATGAAATTTGTAAGGCAATAGATGATCTGTGCCAGTATGGGGTAGATGTAATAATATTAGCCAGAGGAGGAGGTTCACTGGAAGATCTGTGGGCATTTAATACTGAAAAGCTGGCTGAAAAAATATTTGACTGTTCTGTGCCTTTAATTTCGGCAGTTGGACATGAAACAGATTATACTATTGCAGATTTCGTGGCAGATAAACGTGCTGCCACACCTTCGGTTGCTGGAGAGATAGTCATATTAAATAAAACAGAAACAGTAGAAAATTTAAAAGAAACCAGTAAAAAGATTAAAAATTTAATTAAATCGAAAATTGCCATACTTAAAAAAGAGTTTAATTTCTTAAACAGTAGAAGAATTTTCATAAAACCGGAGACTATATTAAATAAATTTAACCAGGCTGCTGGTGAACTCCATATCAAATTAATAGAGAATATGGAAAGACTTATCAGAACAAGGGGGGAAATATTATCCGGCTATCGTCAGCTGATAGATGAGAAAAATATATTTAAAAGGATTTATATTTATAAAATGGCAATTAAGAATATGGATATCAGAATAATTTCAGATATAAAAAACTATCTTACCCTTAAAAAAAGTAGATTGAAGTTTATATTAGAGAACTTAAAGGAAAAAAATCCTGTTGCTATACTGGAGCGTGGTTTTGCTATAATATATAAAGAGAAAGAGGATAAAAATATTAAAAGTATAGATGAGGTAAAAATCAATCAAAAGGTTAGAATAATGCTAAGGGATGGAATACTTAATGCAAGGATATTAAAGAAAATATATAAAAAATTAGAAATAGGGTTTAAAAATGAAAATTGAAAAAATGAGTTTTGAGGAGTCTATTACAAAATTAGAAGAAATTGTTAAAGAACTTGAAGATGAAAATATATCACTGGAAGAATCAATGGAAAAATTTGAAATGGGCATTAAACTTTCTTCTAATTGTCTTAAAAAATTAAATGAAGCCGAGGGAAAGATAGAGGAGCTAACCAGATCTGAAGATGGAAAACTTGTTACAGGAGAACTGGATTTAGAAAAAGAAAATAAATAATTTTTTTTAAAATAAAATTTTTAGTTATTTATTAGCTTATCAGCGCGTAATTGGAGTATTGTTTATCTGAACTATATATAGTGTAACTTTAAATAAAATATAGAAGAAGTAACTATATATAGTTATGTATTACTATTAAATAAATACTAAATCAAATAATCATAACTACCTTCATATTTTTTTAAATAATAGTTTACAAATTAATAATAATGTGATATCTTATTGCTGTAATGTGGGGGAAAGTGGAGAGTAAATGAAGTAATTTCCCTTTATATGGGGAAAAAATGGAGTAAAAGATGTTTTTAGGTGAGTATTACCGGACAATTGATAATAAAGGAAGAATTTTCATCCCTTCTAAATTTAGAGAAGATTTAATAAAAGGCATAGTGGTATCAAGGGCATATGATGAGAGGTGCCTTTTTTTATATTCAAAAGAAAATTGGAATAAACTGGAAGATAAAATAAGGTCCAACAAGGTTGCTGAAAGAAACATCCAGAGATTTTCCCGGTGGTTTTTCTCTTCTGCCAGTGAAGAAGCAATGGATCAGCAGGGAAGAATTAAAATACCCCAAAAATTAATAGAATATGCCGGGCTTAAGAAAGAAATTGTTATGGTGGGTGTCTCAGAAAGGGCTGAAATATGGGCCAAGGAAATCTGGCCAAAATATTACGATCAGGCAGATTCTCAATTTATGGAAGACAAAAATGCTTTTGAACAGTTACGGTTTTAAAGAGTGTTATAAATGAATTTAAAAGAGATTCATGTACCGGTTCTTTTAAAGGAGGTTTTGCATTATTTAAATTTAAAGCAGGGCAATATCATTTTTGATGGAACACTTGGCGGTGCTGGTCATACTATAGAAATAATTAAAGCCATTGCCCCCACAGGCAAAGTAATTGGAGTTGATCTTCATTGTCAGACCATAAGCACCGCCGCCAGTAAACTAAAAGATTTTTCTGAAAATATAGTTTTGGTAAATGATAACTTTGCAAACATTAAAAAAATTTTAAAGAGAATAAATATAAAAAGTATAGACGGAATGTTGCTTGATCTCGGATTATCCTCTTTTCTGATAGAGAAATCAAAAAGAGGGTTTAGTTATCTCAAAAATGAAAAATTAGATATGAGATTTGGGAATGGTGATTATATAAGTGCATTTGATGTGGTAAATGAATACTCTGAAGGAAAATTAACAGAGATTTTCCAGAAGTATGGAGAGGAAAGATGGTCTAAGTCAATTGCAAAAAATATAGTAAATCATAGGAAGACCGGGGATATAAAAACTACAGGAGAACTGGTGGAGATTATAAAAGATTCTATACCTCAAAAATTTAAATATGATAGAAGAGGTCATCCTGCAAAAAGGATATTCCAGGCAATCCGGATGGAAGTAAACAAAGAATTAGATAATTTAAAAATGGCAATTGAAGATGGTTTTAAAATGTTAAAAAGTGGTGGAAGAATGGTGATAATATCCTATCATTCTCTGGAGGATAGAATGGTAAAAAGTAGCTTTTTAGAATATGAGGGTAGATGTACCTGTCCTCCAGATTTTCCAGTATGCAGGTGTGGTAGGGAGAAAAGAGCTGAGATTATTACCAAAAAGGTGGTTAGACCTGGATTTGAAGAAATTAGCTCAAATCCGCGTTCAAAGAACGCCAGGTTAAGGGTTTTGGAAAAATTGTAAATTAGTATTTTATTAAAAAGGTATTTATTAATTTTTTAAAATGAACTTAAGATTAGCAGAAGAACAAGAAATTTATAAAAGAAGATCTTACCCTCTCCTATATCTGGTGAAGAAACCAGATAGCAGAAAGGAAAAAGAAAATATAGTGTACAGCAATAGTGGGCTGTTTTATATATTTATTATAGTTATACTTTTTACCTGTCTGGGTATTCTCTTAAATATTGGACTTAAGATACAGAGTATAAATTATCAAAAAAGTATATATGAAATTAATGAGATGATTTCTTTAGAAGAAGAAAGGAGTGACCGTCTGCTGCTTAAAATATCAGAGCTAAAATCACCATCAAGAATTATTGAAGCTGCTAAGAATGATTTAAACATGGATATAGCCCGTGATTTCAGGATAGTGGAGATTTCAGATAGTGGGCTTGAGAATAGCGAAAAGATATATAATTACATATCTAAAAATACACCTACTGTAGTTAAAAATTATGATAGTTTCTTGGGAACAATTTATTATATTCAGGATATAGTACTTGTGGTATCAGAAAGTGTATTGACATTTTTTATTCCCTGATTATTATGTTAGTTTAAAAAATGCTTAGAAATAGTAATAATATCAAAATAAACAGGAAAAGAATATATTTCCTGTTTATTTTATTTTCAATAACTTTTTTATTAATAATCTATAGGTTAGTTTTTATCCAGTATCTAAATGCTTCAGAGTTTAAAAGTTATGCAGAGTTTCAACATATAGGTGAATTTGTTCTCGATTCAAGAAGGGGTAAAATACTGGATAGAAATGGAGTTGAACTGGCAATAAGCTTGAATGAAAGGACTGTATATGCGAATCCAAAGTTAGTTGTTGATTCTGAATATGAATCGAAAATTTTAGCAGAAATATTGGAGCTGGACGTAGAGAATGTAAAGGAAAAGCTGGACAGTAAAGATTTAGGGTTTGTGTATATACAAAGAAAAGTTTCTCAAGAAAAAGCTGAAAAAATTGTGGAATATAATCTCCCGGGTATATATTTTCAAAATGAAGCCAGAAGATATTATCCTCTAAATGATATTGCTGCTTCAGTGATCGGGTTTGCCGGGGTGGATAATAATGGACTGGCCGGAATTGAACTGCAGTATGAAAAAGTCTTGAGGGGAATTGATGGTAAAGCAATTGCCGAAAAAGATGTTTTTGGCAATATAATCCCTGGAGAAAATAATACCTACATAGAACCTGTTGATGGTAAAGATGTGGTTCTTACTATTGATTCCCAGATTCAATATATCGCACAGGAAAAACTGGAAGAAGTTGTCTCAGAATTTGGTGCCTTGAGTGCAATTTCCATAGTTATGAATCCCAAAACCGGTGAAATATATTCGATAGCAGCTTATCCTGGTTTTGACTTGAATAATTATCAGGAAGCCGATCCAGAACTGTATAAGATATCAGGTATATCTTTCACTTATGAGCCAGGGTCTACTTTTAAGATAATTAATATCGCATCGGCAATAGAGAATAATTCGGTCAGTAAAGACCAGGTATTTGACTTAGCTTCTTCGATTAGAGTTGGCGATAGAGTAATTAGGGAGATATTCAGGACTTATAATGCCAGCTATACTACCGAAGAAATAATAAAGTATTCCATTAATGTTGGGGCTGTTACTATTGCCCTGAGCATGGGAGAAAAAACGTTCTGGGAAAGTATAAAAAAATTTGGATTTGGTGAGATTACAGGAATAGAGTTGCCGGGCGAAGAAAAGGGACTTTTTTATGATTATAAGACCTGGCCCGCATCAACAATAGGAGCACTGGCTATAGGGCAGAATATTTCAGTGACTCCGCTTCAACTACTGAGGGCTGTTTGCGCTGTTGCTAACGGGGGCTATCTGGTTACTCCTTCTATTGTAAAGGAAGTGAAATTATTGGAAAATGAAGAAAATGAAAATAAGCAAATAGAGGAAGGAAATAGAATTCTCAGCCAGGAGACGGCAGATGCGCTAAAAGACATGATGCTTGCTGTAGTGGAGGGGGGAACAGGAACAAGAGCGCAGATAGATGGGTTAAAGGTTTGTGGAAAAACCGGTACTGCTGAAAAGGTCAACAAAAATGGAGTTGGTTATAGTGAGGGAAGGCAAATAACCTCTTTTATTGGTTTTGCACCCTATGAGGATCCTGAAATTGCAATAATTGTAGTTGTGGATGAACCACAGGGTGGAAAAAATACAATCTGGGGTTCAACTGTTGCAGCTCCTGTTTTCAGGGATATAATGGAGTTTTCTTTAACGAGGTTAAAGGTCTGTCAGTGAATGATAAGCAGGTATTAATATATAATGCTGTAAAAAATATGATATTAATTTCATAGGATAAAATAACTTTAATACTGGCGGTTATAAAAATGAGATTGCAGAACTTACTAAAAGATATAAAGTATAAAAAAATTTATGGAAGTACTGATATGGATATTAAAAATATTTCCATAAATTCTAAAAATGCAATGGGCAGTAGTTTATTTGTAGCTATTGAGGGCTTCAAGCATGATGGGCATAATTTTACAGGAGAAGCAGTTTCCAGCGGGGCTGTTGCAGTGATGGTCCAGAGAAAGTTAGAAATTCCTTCTCACATAACCCAGGTTATAGTCAATAATACCAGAAAGGTATTACCGGTTTTATGCAGGAACTTTTATCAGGATCCCAGCAAGTCATTTAAATTAATCGGGGTCACAGGAACTAATGGGAAGACAACTGTATGTTATCTGATAGATTCCATTTTAAATAGTGCAGGAATGAAAACTTCACTTATTACTACTGTTGAGTCGTTTTTAGATGGTGAAAAAACTTTTTTTGACCGTACCACTCCTGAGTCTCTTGATTTGAATGACTTTTTTAAAAAAAGCAGACAAAAAAAGTAAACGCTGTCTGTATGGAAGTATCCTCTCATTCAATAGATTTACACCGGGTTGACTATCTTAAATTTAATTATCTTGTATTTACCAATCTTTCCCGGGATCATCTGGACTATCATAAAGATATGGCCAGTTATTTTAATGTAAAAAAGAAATTATTTTTAAAGGAATACAGGTATGTGTATGGAGGGGAAAAAGCGGTTATTAATATAGATAATAGTTATGGAAAAAGAATTTTTAAATCCACTGATTTGGAAAGAATATCTTATTCACTTAAGTCAGACAGGGCAAGTGTATGGGCAAGTAATATTAAAAACTCCATTTCAGGAATTGAAATGGATGTAAATACTTCAGATGGTAAAAAGTTAAATATCTCATCTCCATTATGCGGATACTTCAATATCTATAATATCCTGGCAGCTGCAGGTGTCTGCATTGATATGGGTATAAAAAACAGCTCTATTCAGAGAGGTATAAAGTCTTTGTATGGAGCTGGGGGTAGATTTGAAAAAATAGATTCTTATAAAAAGTCAACAGTAATAGTAGATTATGCACATACACCGGATGGTCTGGAAAATGTACTGGTGACTATAAGGCAAATGTTAAAACCAGGAGGTAGAATTATATCAGTTTTTGGATGCGGTGGTGGCCGTGATAAGGGGAAAAGAAAAATCATGGGTCATATTTCAGGGCAGCAGGCTGATTTTACGGTGATAACTTCTGATAATCCAAGAACTGAAAGACCGGATTCTATAATAAGCATGATAGAGGAAGGTCTGATTGAGTCTGGCAGTAAAGAATATATTAAAGAAACTGACAGGAAAAAAGCAATATTTAAGGCTCTTGAAATGGCGCGAAAAAATGATGTAGTTCTTATTGCGGGGAAAGGTCATGAAAATTACCAGGAATTCGAAGATTACAGAATACCATTTTGCGATCGGGAAGTAGTAAAGGAGTGGGCTGCGGGGAAAAATGAAAGAAAAAATAAGAGTTGAAAATATAATATCCTGGACAAATTGTAATTTGATTTCAGGAAATATCAAGAAATATGTTTGCAACATATCGACTGATTCCAGAACCATAGAAAAAGGGGATTTTTTTATTCCTCTGGTGGGCGAAAATTATGATGGCCACGATTTTATAGGATCAGCTTTAAAAAAAGGCGCTGACGGTTTTGTATTTGAATCAGGATATAAAGAAGAATTAAATTTATGGAAAAACAGTCTTAAAACTGAAAATTTTAATAATCTAATAATCCTGCAGTCAGATAATAATTTAACTTTTTTAGAAAATATTGCCTATCATTATATACGTAAATTTAATCCAACTGTAATCGGTATAACCGGGAGTGTGGGTAAAACTATTACTAAAGATTTTCTGGTAAATATATTAAGTAAAGAGTATAAAGTTGAATTTACCCCCAGGAATTATAATACTGAAATTGGGGTATCAAAATCGATTTTGGAAATTGACAGCCAAACGGATTTTTTTGTTGCTGAACTGGGTATGAGGGGAAAAGGTCAGATAGAAATGCTTTCTCGTATATGTAATTTAGATATAGGAGCTATTACAGCTGTAGGGGAATCACATATGGCTTTTTTTAAAGACTTGCGGGAAATAGCCATAGCAAAAGCCGAAATAGCAGAAATTCTTTACAAAAATAATGGAATCTTATTTTTAAATAATGATGACAGGTATACTGATTTGATAGAAAAGAAAGTTAAGTGTAGGATCATAAAATTCGGGAGAAATAATAATATTGCATTTAATTTTATTGAAAAAAATATGGATGAGATGGGAAGATTTACTTTTAATTTCTATAAAGGCAGTAAGAAAATTATAGATATATGTTTGAATATTCCTGGCTATCATAATATATATAATGCCTGTTGCGCGGCAGCTATATGCTTATACTTAAATATCAATAAAGAGTTGGTTAAAGCAGGAATTGAAAGCGCAGCTATTGAAGGTTCCAGAATGGAAATTATAAGGAAAAAAGATAAAATAATTATAGATGATTGTTATAATGCCAGTCCTGCATCGGTTAGAAATGCTATTGATACACTGGTTTTAATTTCAGAAAAGAAAAATATGAGAAGTGTAGCTATATTAGGAGATATGCTGGAACTGGGTAATGATTCATTTAAGTTTCACCGGGAAATCGGGCAGTATCTGTCTGAAAAAAAGGTAGATGTCTTGATAGCTTTAGGCGATCTTGCGGAGAATATATTTGAGGGTTATAGGAATACTGGTAATTTTAATAAAAATAGAGATCTATGTTTTTATTTTAAAGATAAAGAAAAGCTGGGTAGAGAAATAAACAATTTGCTCAAACCCAAAGATTTAATTTTAGTAAAAGGCTCAAGAGCAAATAAAATGGAAGATATTATTAATTTAATATAGGCGGAAACTAATATATGACCTGGATATTTTTATCAATTATAATTGGAGGTGTAATATCACTTCTGACAACACCTCTATTTATAAAATTTCAAAAAAATAAAAAAATTGGAGAAAAGATCCGTATTGATGGCCCAAAAACACATTCTGTTAAGACAGGAACACCAACTATGGGGGGAATAATATTTGTTCTGTCTTCCATAACTGCATTTACTATAGTGAGTCTGATTAAATATTACCGGTGGGATGAGGTTTACAGTATAGAAGGAATGTTTGTTCTTTCCATATTATTGTTATGCAGCCTGATAGGGTTTATTGATGATTATATGGCGCTTAAAAAACAGAGATCTCTTGGTATAAGAGGATGGGTAAAGATTTCTCTTCTGGCTATAGTATGTTTATATTTTATATTATTTTATGAATACATACTCGAGGCCAGCACTTGTATAGGCATACCTTTTACCGACATAAGGTTTGAGCTGGGAAATTGGTATTACATTATTGTGGTATTGATTATAATCAGTACTACCAATGCGGTTAATTTAACCGATGGTCTTGATGGTCTGGCAGCCGGAACTTCATCCATTGTTCTGGCTGTATTCTGTTTCATTGCCTTTTTAGAATGGTCTATACTCGGTATTTCTTACGGAATAGATATAGCGGTAGTTAGTGGAGGAACGCTGGCTGCATGCATAGGATTTTTATGGTGGAACACAGCCCCGGCTGAAATTTTTATGGGTGATACTGGCTCATTGGGACTGGGGGGACTGGTTGCAGCAGTTGCTATAATTTTAAAACAGGAAATCTTACTAATTGTAATTGGGGGACTTTTTGTTATTGAAACGTTATCGGTGATTATTCAGGTTTTCTGGTTTAAGGTTTTTAAGAAAAGAGTATTTAAAATGGCTCCGATTCATCATCATTTTGAACTTCTTGGATGGCTGGAGATAAAAGTTATTATAAGGTTCTGGCTGGTATGTGTCTTATTTGCAGGAGTAGGATTTTTTATTTATTACTTAAAGTTTATAGATTAAAAGAATGGAAAAAAAATTTAATCTGGTTAAAGATAAAAATTTACTGGTAGTTGGTCTTGGAAGGACAGGAATTTCTGTGATAGAAAAGATACTCAACTTTTGCTGCTCCATAACTGGAATTGATAGTAATCCTGACCTGAATCTGGAAGGCGCATTTAGCAAGTATCAGGACATCAGTCGTAATAATTTAAAGATAATATTAGGTAAAGACACATTAGAAGAAAAAGAGGTCATAGAAAAAATTGATCTAATAATAATCAGTCCTGGTGTTCCGGATAATATGCCGATAATTAAACTTGCCCAGGAAAATAAAATTCCTGTCTGGAGTGAATTAGAGCTGGCATGGAAATTGTTAAGTAAAGAAGAACAGGCTAGGACTATTGCTGTAACAGGTACTAATGGCAAAACAACAGTGGTGACTCTGATTGGGAAAATTCTTGATGATTCCGGAAATAATTGTATAGTCTGTGGAAATGTCGGTCTGCCGTTGATTGAAACCATAGATACAGAAAATAAGTACAACAGCAATTCGCGAGAAAATTTAATCAGAGTCATAGAGGTTAGCAGTTTTCAATTGGAGAGAATATACGACTTCAAACCTCATATTAGTGTAATATTAAATATCACCAGTGATCATATAGACAGACATAAATCTTTTAAAAACTACAGTGACCTGAAATTAAAGTTACTGGCAAATCAGAATGAAGATGACTGGTCAATTATCAATATAGATGACCGGTATATAAATAAAAAAATAAAAGCTATCCCTGGAAGGCAAAATCCGCTACCGGAATTTATTAAGTTTGGTCTGGAACCGGAAGATGACACAAACATTTTTTATAAAAATAATTATATTTACTACCAGATAGAAAGGAGCAAGGGGAAAATAAATATAGAAAATATTCTTCTGAAAGGCAAACATAATATATCTAATATTATGGCTTCTATTGCGCCGGCGGTACTGATGAATATAAATGAAAAAAATATCGAAAAATCAATTAAAAATTTTAAGCCTCTGGAACATAGACTGGAATATTTAGGTTATATAAACAATATAAGATGCTTTAATGATTCAAAATCAACTAATCCAGATGCAACTATGGTAGCTATTAATGATTTTGGTAAGGAAATTACATTGGTTATGGGTGGTAAAGATAAAGATATGGATTTTTCTGAATTGATTTCAGTTCTAAACAAAAAAGTTAAAAACTTAATTTTAATAGGAGAAACTGCTCCTAAGATTTATGACCGGGTAATAGGAAGCCACTATGATTATAAAATATATAAATGCAGCACGCTTGAAGCAGCAGTTAAAAAAGGATTTAAAGTTGCCGGCCCCGGGGAAGTCCTGATGCTCTCTCCTGCCTGCGCCAGTATGGATATGTTTAAAGATTATAAAGAGAGAGGAAACAGGTTTAAAAGCTTAGTAATCTCAGAAAAAATCAGATACCATGGAAAAAAGAAGTAATATCAAAAGACACAGTTTTCTGAAAGTTGATATAGAATATTATTTTCTATTTATTTTGACTTTAATATTATCAATAATTGGCTTAATAATGATATCGAGCTCTTCTGATTCAATAGGAGAGAGATATTTTAACGATCCCTATTGGTTTATCAGAAGGCAGCTAATATGGTGGGCTATATCTTTTATATTTTTCATCCTGGCTTCAAGAATAAATTACCGTTATTACGGGAGATTTTCTAATTTTATAATAATTATACTAATTGGACTGCTTATTCTGGTTCTTATTCCTGGTTTTGGAATTAAAGTTGGCAATTACAGAAGGTGGATAGATTTATGGTTTTTCAGTATTCAGCCTTCCGAGTTTGCAAAAATAGCTCTGGTCATATTTTTTTCCAGTAACCTTGATAAAAAATATAAAGATAATAAACATATTAAAAATATAGTTTTCCCATCATTTTTTATTTTGTGTGTGGTTGCTATTTTAATATTC
>JAHIPJ010000171.1 GCA_018894445.1 Actinomycetota bacterium | reverse complement strand
TGGAATCCGGAGGCTCTGTATCAATATCACCATAACCACAAAACCTAAACAAGTCTGCTATCCTGTCCCAGGTTTACTTTCAAATATTTCCTTCAACATATAAATAACTCTTGCATTCAAAATATAAATAACTCTTAAATATATTATTTATTCTTTTTCTTCCATCCTCATTACACTACTTCCACAGATATTTGCATAACCATCCCCAATCATCGAGAAAGGTGGGATTTTCGAGAAAAAAACTGGTATCCTATAAGTAACTTCTACCTGTACGATATCACCAGGATTCATTCCAGAAATATTAACTTTTAAACTAAGTCTCTCATCAAAATTCCACCCGGGCATTGTAGATGATGCATAAGCCAATACAGCTTTTATTGCATCCGATTCAGGATCATCTGACAAAGTAGCAGCCCTGGCAGCTTCATAAGAAGCAGAATTTACAGCTATTTTAGCATTCAATAAGAAGCCAAACTGAACAATTCCTGCAATCAATAGTATTAATATTGGCATTACTAAAGCCAACTCAATAAAAACATTACCTTTTTCTGAATAAGTTTTAAATTTGAACATTATTCAAAATATCCTGGTTTTTATTCACTATTTTTTAGAAGGTATATGATATTCTTTTCTTCAGGCTTAAACTTACAATTTATCTACTATAGATTGAAAAACTGATTGAAGTTTTCCACCAAGTGCAGTCACTACCGTAATACAAACAATTACAACTAGAGCTATATATAGCGCTAGTTCTATTAATGTAGATCCTTTCGATTTATAAAATATTCTGTTTAAAAATTTGCTCAATAAATTCATGTTTACCTCCATTTATAGATTTATATTTATTTTTTTCATATATCTTAAAATACAATTTATAAATAAAACCTTACTATCTATTTCATTTTCCACTACAGAGTAGGAAATAATATTTTATTAAAAAAACATCTTTAACTGAGGTAAAACTGGTAATAAAAATAAAAATATCATTGGTATAAACATAAAAATAAATATTACAAGAACTAAATTACTTTCCAATCTTTCGGACCTTATTTTTAATAGATCTCTCTGATTAGTTCTCATAACTTTTGATACATCTTTTAGAACCTTACTGATTGGATTCCCGATCATTTCAGCCTGCACTAAAATCTTAATCACAGTCTTAAAATCATTACAAAATGAAAGTCTGGCAATCAGATAATATGCATTCATCTTGCTATAACCTTCAAATATTTTTATTTGTGCTAATTTAAAAAGCCTGCTTGTTTCACACTTATAATTATCTGAAATATAATTTAATGCTTCATTTAAACTTAAACCAGCCTTTATCAAAGAAGATAAAATATCTACTATATCGGGAAGTTCATTTTGTATTCTTTTACTTTTTGAACTAATTTTGCTCTTTATAATTTCTATAGGTAAAAAATAAAGAATTATTGCTCCAATCAATGAATAAAAAATAAAGTTTTTTCCCAAGAAGAAAACGAAAACAATAAAAAAGATGAGAAAGCTTAATGAAAGAATAACTCTTAATAAAAATAATCCTTCTAAAGATTTTATTTTAAAACCAAAAATATTAACCCCATTTTGCTCTCCGAACAATAATTCTAAATCTTCGCTTAGTTTTGTTTTGTTCATTTTTTTAAGAATATATCCAGTTCGAGTTTCAATTTTCTCAATGATTAATCTGGATTTTTTATAACTAAAGTTAATAAATAATAAAAATATAAAAACTGAGACAAGAACAGCTGTCACTACTATTAACAAATTCATTTTATAACCCTATTTCCACCATAATAATTAATCAACTTATTTATTATGAAAAACCCAATTATATTACTGAGTATAATATATATAAGAGTTAAAACCCCAATCTCTGTAAATAAAATCTCTATAATATCTCTGTTAATTAGAATAATTATTATTATTGAGACTATGGGTATTAGAGTTATCAGATATGATGTGTATTTTGGTCCAGAACTTAAAATTCTAATATATCTTTCCATATTCTTCTTTTCTCTAATATACTCAATTTGATCTTTTAGGAATCCTATTAAGTCCACACCCTTATCATTTGCAGCAATAAATCCTATTAAAACTATTTCAATTAAAGGACTACTGTTTCTCCTAATCATATTTCTTAAGGCTTCATTTAGCAGTAGACCCTTACGAGTATCATTTAATACTAGCTCAAATTCTTTTCTCAATGGATAATCTGCATCTTCTATAGTCTTTTGTATACTATTTAAAATATTAGGATTGCCATATAAATAACCAACAAGATCTAATAAAAATTGTTCGAGTTGATTTTCTTTCTTTATGTTTTCTCTTTTTTTTCTTATATTGATAAAAATAAAAAACAAAAAAATATTTATGATTGAGAATAAAATAGAAAGAATTAAACCTGGCCTAAAAAATAACCCTATTAGAAAAGTAAGAGAGAATAATATAAAAATTAAAATTAAAAATTCTTTTACATCCAAATTTAAGTTATTTTTATTAAGCCAAATACTAATTTTGTTGACAATACTATAATTTTTATCCTCTTTACTCATTGAATACGAACCACTGGATATTCTTAAAATTCTATTAATTATGTTTTTTTGTCTATCAATAATATAAATTGATATAGCTCCAAATATATATAGACATCCCAGTCCAATAAATGCAGATATAATTACAGATACTCTAATTTGTAATCACCCCTTTTACTTAGATTATTATCTACTAATAAAAGTTCTTTTAATCTTCTATTACATATATTAAAATCTTCATCTTTTTCATAATCCAAAAACAAAACCACATCAATTGCTCTTGAAATCATTTGCTTTACAACATAATTACTTATATTAGTTTTGTATTCCATAGCTAATGTTTCTAATTTTAGGAAAGCATCAAAAGCAGAGTCAGCATGAATAGTACTGAAACTACCTCTATGCCCGATATTCAATGCTTGCAGCATTTGATATGCTGCCATTGAATCTCTTACCTCACCTACTATAATCCTGTCTGCTTTCATTCTTAAAGTTTCAAAAACCAACCTATCCTGATTAATCTCGTTATCAGACTCCCTGGATTTCGTCCTGGTACATAACATTCTTACAAAAGGATGCTCTTTAAGTTTTATTTCTGGAACATCTTGAATAATATTAATAAATTCATTTTTAGGAATTAATTTTACAAGCGTATTAAGTAAAGTAGTCTTTCCAGAACCCATGGAACCTGCAATTAGAATATTTTTCTTTTTATCTACTAAATCTTTTAAAATATCATAATCCTTTTTATTAAACATATTTAATCTTAATAAATCTTCTAACTCAAAATCTATGCAATTAAATACTCTTATTGAAATATAGACTCTATCCGAAATAGGAGGAATAACTATTGAGCATCTACTACCATCATAGAGTACGGTATTTAGAAATGGAACTCTCTGATCAACTGTCTTTCCAGTATTACTTTTTATTCTGTCTATTATTAAATATACTTCATCTAAACTATTAAAAACTGTTCCTAAGTACTCTTTTATTCCATTTTTTATTATTATCATCTCATTGTCTTGAATAAAAATATCCGTTACCATTCTATCCTGTAAAAACTTCTCCAGTATTCCCAATCCAAAAATTTCTGATAATGCTTTATTAATTAAGTTATCTTCAACATCAAAATCAGAATAAGGATATTTTTTTTCAATTTCATCTTTTAAAAGTAGGTATAACTTACCCTTGAAATCATCTCTATTAAAAAAGCTGCTATTTACAAAGAAATCGTCATTTTTAATCTTTTTTTTAATTAAACTTATTATTTCTTTTTCATCGTCTTTGGTTAGCTTATTCTGATCACAAATTCTGTCTCTCAACATTATTACTAACTCCCATGCCTATTTTTAACAACATTCTGCTAATTTCTTTAAAGAATTTAGTATTAAAGATACTTGCTCTATCAAATAGAAATTTGCTTTTATTAAATTTATAATCAAATGTTATAAAAGCATCAATTGGTATATTAATAATTTTTGAGATATCCCAAACCTTCAAGAAACTTAAAAAATTCTTTTTATTTACTATAAGTTTAATTTTAGACTCCGGGATTGAAAATTTATTTACTAATAAATCCATCAAACTTGAAATACGTGCAATACTCTCCAAAGAATATTCGCTTATTGCAAAGATTTTATTTGAAAGTTTAAGGACATCTAAAACTAGACCATTGATAACCGTTTGTGTATCTACTATGATGCAGCCGTAATCTTTAAGGATATAATCAATCAATCTATTGATAGTTCCCTTCCTAATATTTTCAGCTACCAGCGGATTTGATATACCTTTTAAAGCATCTACGTTTCTATATATGTTTTTAACAAATTTATCATATTTTTCTGGAAACCTAAGTGCTAGTTCGAGAGATTTTTCTCTCTCTATATCGAATATAACACCAAAGTCTCCTGGCGAACTATCTAGTTCTAATAATAATATTCTTTTTTTAATTTTCTGTGAGAGGAACATTGCAAAAGCTATAGCAATTGAAGTTTTTCCTACCCCACCTTTATTGGATATTACTGAAATTATTATATTTTTATTATAAAAATTATTGCTATTATTTCGCTGGCCTCCAATATTTATATCATTAATATAATTTAACTTGACACTATCTGAATTTTTATCGGTAATGATATTTTGATCTTTTAAATTCACAGAAGTTGGCATTGCCCAAACTTTACTGGCAACCAGCCCGCTATTCGTTTTGATGATCACGGCCCTGCAAAAAGAAAAATTAACTCTGCGT
>JAHIPJ010000170.1 GCA_018894445.1 Actinomycetota bacterium | reverse complement strand
GTCAATCTCAATATCTAAACTATAGCCATCATTTATTATTGCAAGATCTAGCCGGTATTGGTTTGCGGGATATTGCGGAATGGGTTTCAGTCCAGCGGATACAAGCGCATCGTAAAATGGTTCTTCGTATGGACCAACTTTGGGATCATCAAATTCAACTCTACTAAAAACTTTGGCTTCAGAACCTTTATTGAGATTCATAGCATAAGATGCAAATTCTGAGATATATGAAATCCCGCAATTAAAACAAGCATTTATATTTCCAATTACATGCAAAAGAGAACGGGCTCTGGTAATGGCTACATTAAAGAGATTACCTGTAGATGCAATAAAATATTGTGCACCACGAGGCATTGAAGAGCCAATGCAGGGAGAAAAGATAATGACATCCCGTTCATCTCCTTGAAATCCATGCGCCGTGTCTACTATCAATGCTGATCGCTCAATGTAAGAAATGTCTAATTGATTATTTGCTAATTCAAGAATAAGGTTAGCCTGGGCACGAAACGGAGTTACAACACCTACACTTCCCTTAAACTTTCTGTTTACCAACAGGTCCACTAATTCTAAAACTACAGCCTGGGCTTCTTCTCTATTTATGGCTCCACTTGATGTTGGTTTTTGTACTTTACCTTCAATTTGTGTCCATTTAATTCCCGGCGTATTATGCGAGGGACAAATAAACTTTCTATAGTCAGTGCAAATTTTTAGTGTTCCCCTATACCATTTATGATTACTAAATGAAATGATATCTTTATGTGACCGAAAATGTTCTCTAAGCATAATTAGTTTTGACTGCTCACATCGAGTAGCCGATAAATCATATAATGAATTCTTTCCATATGAAAAAGGTTGGTCTGATGCCGATATCAAATTATGTTTTAATTGAATCTGTTGCTCCCGATGTCGTTCAATAGTAGATATATGCATTAATTGCTGAGGATCTCCGATTATCATAATTCGTTTCGCCCGGTAAAAAAGAGGAATTGCAGAGGGGATATCGCATTGACTTGCTTCATCAATTATTAAAAGATCAAAAATGCCTCCTTCGAAAGGCAATGATCCTCGAGCAGAGAGATTCGTAACACACCACACAGGTAAAACGCGCGTAATTGATTCAAAAAGCCGTTCTTGTTCTCTTCGCAAATTTGCATAGGCGCGGCCACCAATCTCATCACCGGTTAACCGTTCAACAGTCGCTTTAAATTCCCCAATAACACGCCTCAGACTTTCATTTAGCCTATCAGGCAATAATTTACCGTATGATGCTAACAAGCGAGCACTCCAATCACAAATTTTATCCTCATTATTACTATAGTCTAATGCGAGATCTTCTAAAGGTGGCATTTTATCTAATTTTGAGCAAATTTCACGAAATTTTTCAACCTGCTTACAAACATTATATCGATCAAGAACTATCTCTAAATATTTAACCCATTCATTGATATTTTTCTTATATAATGATTCTTTTGGCTGCTCATCAAACAGATATTTATATTCTCTTAAAAAAGAGGTATACTCTTCAATTTTCTTAAAATCCTTTTTGCGTCTAATAAAAAGAAATAACTTTTTAAAAACATTTGAACTACTATCACTATGTTTTTTTAATATTCTTGTAAATGGTTCAGGATTTTGAAGATTATCAATTTTCGAAGTAAATATCCTCTCCCATAATTCAGAAGCATATCTTTCCCGCGGACCATCTAATAATATATCAATTTGGTTTACTTTATTCCTAATAGTTCTAATTTCTTCTATTTTTTTCAATACAGAATCCCGTTTATCCGATAACTCAGTAAGTACTCTTCTTGTCTCTTTTTCAAAAAGACGATCTTCTTCTGTTGCCGCAACTGATAACACTTGATTTAGAAAATTAATCAATTCACCTCGTAAATCTCTGGCTCCTCCTCTTGTTCCAGTTCTTAATACCAAAGGATAGCCCGACAGGCTATTTAATCTGCTCTCAACTACCTCAACAGCTTTATGATTCCGGCTCGTAAATAATACCTTTTCGCCTCTTAGATAAGCATTAGCTAAGACAGTAATTACCACTTGCGATTTTCCAGTCCCCGGAGGCCCTGTAACAACCGTAACTGGTTCAATAAATGCTGATTTTACAGCATCTCTTTGTTCATCATTAAGAGCAACAACTTCTACAATGGACTCTTTCGGCTTATCCTCTTGTATTTTTTCATCTGCCATTTGATCAGTAAAAAAATATTTTAGTGCAGTTCTTGAAATTTTTTCAGCTTCATTAGAATCGCTTAGCTTTTCAATTTCATTTTCCAAACCTGCTGTAAATTTTGATTTTTCTCCAATAAATAATAGAGGTCGATTATAGATTCCGGGGGATGCAATCTGATTAACTGGGGGTTCAGTAATTATTTGATTTGGGTCAATAGATTCTTTGAAATCAATATCCAAAGCAGCATCTTTAAGCTTTAAAACAATATCTGCTAATCCATTTTCAGGCAGATCGCCATCAAGCTCCATAAGGCCAATATCATGCAAAAAAGCACGTCTCTCTTCAACCGACTTAAACATTTTTTTTAAAAATTCGTTATTTACTTTCGGCCATTCCTGCAAAGGACTCAAAGTAAGAGTATGTCCGCTTACCTCGTAGTCAACAGCTTGCAAAAAGACTGGAACTGCAAAACCTCCACTCCAGCCACTTTTTGATTTTTTAATCCACTCAACATATAAGGGATATCCATAAAAAAGTGCCCCGCTTCCACCTCGTTGTCTCAATTGTTTCAAGAAGAAGGTACTTTCACCTTCCAGATAAATATTAATTTTCTTTTTCTCAAGTAGAGACCATTCTTTTTCAATCGGCATTACCAAATATTTTTTATTAATATCAGATAAAAAAGTTCGGGCACCATCTGATTTATCCTCTCGAATACAATCAAGATAATAAGACATCAATTGCTTAAACCGCTTTAAATCAATCTGCTTTGGTTCCGATAGTGGAGCATTTACTCTTTTCTTCAAAATATATTCTCCTAATCTTGAGATTTGATTTATATCAAGGGAAAGACATCTATTGTTATATTAAATTCTTTTTTACGTAATTATCAGGTAAATTACAATCCTTTGCTCCATCAATAACTATTTTTTAAAATAATAGAGAAAACCTAATATATTAGCCTGGTCAAGCTGGGAGGTAAAAATTATGAAAAATTAGGATACATCCAATTTTAATATTCCATAATCTTCATTTTTCGTAATAAATTACTCATATCCACATTTTGACTTCCAACTACACCATGGACACAAATTATTTGATATAGGAGTGTAATCTGTTATATTTTTCAAAATATCATATTGATTCTCAACAAAATTTATTACTTTCTCTTCTAAATAATAACCAAAAACCTCTTCCAGATAATCTACATTGTCTCTTAAAAAAACAACATTTGTCATTACATTATCAGTTTCATATTTATATCTAATCCAGATAGCATATATACCTAATTGTATTTTTTGCAAAGTAAATTC
>JAHIPJ010000169.1 GCA_018894445.1 Actinomycetota bacterium | reverse complement strand
TAATTGAGAATCTCCCTTTAAAAAATATTCAGGATATAAATTTAGCAATACTTGACCTGGATATATTTGTTCCTTCACTAAACTTTGTATTTGGGCTGGCAGTAGATTTTCCCAGAATATGTATAATATCTATAGCAAGATTAAATCCTCTTTTTTACACTTATTTTAATTACAGCCTTAAAAGTAAGAGCTTAACTCTTAGATTAACAAAAAAGGAGAAAAACATATTTGAAGAAAGAATATTAAAAGAAGCAGTGCATGAAATAGGCCATACCCTGGGGCTAAATCATTGTTCCAATTATAAATGTGTTATGTATTTTTCAAACACCCTACTGGATACAGATAAAAAAAGCTATAATTTTTGTTTAAATTGTTTGAATATTTTAAATAGGAAATAACACTTTAAAAAACAGCAATTTTTTTAACAACTGAACTGACTATTAATTTCAAAATGATATAATATTATTTAGCTCAAACTTTATTTAAAATAAAAATGGTTACTAAAATTAAAAAAAATCAAATTATCTTTGCAGCCATGATTTTAATTACATTGGCCGCTTTTCTGGCAAATATAAGCTTGATTAGCTGTAATAATATTGAAAAAAATACTGATGAAACAGACAAATATACTGAATTTAGAAATAACATGGTCGATTATCAGATCATTGCCAGGGGCATAACTGATAAAAAAGTTATTGATACCATGAGGAAAGTACCCCGCCATGAATTTGTAGACCAAAGCTTGAAAGACTCTGCCTATGCAGACCGCCCTCTTTCAATAGGAATGGGACAGACAATATCCCAGCCATATATTGTAGCCCTGATGACCGAAAGCCTGGAGCTTACCGGAGACCAGAGAGTTTTAGAAATTGGCACTGGTTCCGGTTACCAGGCAGCGGTACTGGCCGAAATTGTAGACGAGGTATATACAGTGGAGATAATTCCCTATCTTCACCAAAAATCAAATAAGACCCTATCCAGCTACCCCAATGTAGCCACCAGCAATCATGATGGTTATTATGGCTGGGAAGAATATGCACCATTTGACCGTATTATTGTAACTGCTGCCCCGGACCATATCCCCCAGCCTCTTATAAAGCAACTTATAGATGGAGGGATTATGATAATTCCTGTAGGTCCCCCCGGCTGGAATCAGGTTCTCTGGAAAGTGGAGAAAAAAGATGGAGAAGTAATAATCACCAGGATTACTGATGTAGTATTTGTACCCTTAACCAGAGAAATAAAATAAAATTAGAAGTTAAAAAATATTTTCATATAAGTCTGTTTTTAAAAGTAATCAATATGGTTTACTTTTTAAAATTGATAGTTTTATGGGTTTCTGCCGGAATTTCCTGATTGTTCTTCTTGATATTATCGCATTATAGATTTTCATACTTAATATTATCAGGTAATAATTTCAAATTGAAAACTTTTCTAAAATATTTTAACCACCAAACACTTAATCCAAAATATAAATTAAATCTTTAATCATGTCAATGATATCTATCTCCGGGAAAACATAATAATGCATAATATTATTTAATCTTTGCAGATTTATACAGGTTTAAAAACTTTTTATTTTCCCATCATTACATTACAGACTTTCATCAGGTTGAATTAACCCATGTGCGCAGCTACCTTGCCTATCTTGCCTCTTCCTTTAATTACCAGTCAAGCTCAATGGCCAACAAGATTATAACCATCAAGCATTTTTTCAGCTTTTTAACCAAGTCAGGATATATACCTAAAAATCCTGCTGAAATGATTAGAACACCTCAGAAATCTAAAAAACTGCCTAAAGCTTTAAATGAAATTGAGCTAAATAAGCTTTCCTGAGCAATTTTATAACCGCTGACAGTATAGCTATTAATCCACCAGTTAGATTGTAAATTTTCTTAAAGCTGTGCATCTTTAATATACTACATAGGATGCTTTGCCACTTAGAAGGTTATCAATAAATCACCTAAAGTTTACCTCTGGATTTTTTAAGTTTGCATAAAAAATATAAATTGTGGTATTCTTGTTTTATTAATTATTTAATTCTTACAAGATTTTTCTGATTGTTATAAATTCTATTAATAATACTGTTTTTTAAAATCAATTTTGCCATAAAGATTAAAGGTAATTCTATAAGTATAGAATAAGATAGAAAACATTTCTCAATTTGTTAATAATTCAATAATAATGAAAATGATTCAAAAATTTTAGAGGAGATTTCAATGGGTAAATTAAAATTTGCAGTTATAGGAGCAGGCCATGGAGGTAAAGCTATGGCTGCCTACCTTGCATTAAAAGGTTTTCCTGTCAAATTATATAATAGAACACTTTCTAAGATAGACCCAATAATTAAAATGAAGGGTATTGAAATTGAGGGTGAAATCAGTGGATTTGGCCGATTGAGTCTGGCTTCTGATAATATAGGAGATGTTGTAAAGGATGCAGATATTATAATGGTGGTTGTTCCCGCTTTTGCACATGCAGCTATTGCAGAAAGATGTGCCCCCTATCTTAAAGATGGACAGATTGTGCTTTTAAATCCAGGTAGAACCTGTGGAGCTCTTGAGTTTATCAATATTTTAAGAGAAAGGGAAAATGAAAGCGATATAATAGTTGCAGAGGCTCAAACTTTTATCTATGCAAGTAGAGGTATGGGGCCTGCATCTGTCAAAATTTTCAGAATAAAGCAGGCAATTCCAGTTGCAGCAATTCCAGCAATTAAGACTGAAGAAGCTCTTAATAAGATAAATGAGGCTTATCCGGAATTTATTTCAGCAACAAGCGTAATTGAAACAAGCTTTAATAATATTGGTGCAGTTTTCCACCCTGCAATTACAATACTTAATGCAAGCAGAATAGAATCCACACTTGGAAATTTCCAGTTTTATATTGAAGGCGTTACACAATCAGTTGTAAGGATTCTTGAAGAAGTTGATAAGGAAAGAGTTGAAGTTGCCCACACCCTGCAATGTAAAAATGTTCTAACTGCAATGGACTGGCTGACCATGGCTTATAATGTTGTTGAAGACAATTTATTTGATGCAATCCACAGCAATCCTGGCTATGTTGGAATTATGGCTCCCAGAACTACTAATGTTCGATATATTACAGAAGATGTTCCTATGAGCCTTGTTCCCATTGCTGAATTTGGTCGTGTTTTTGGTGTAAAGACAACTGCTACCGATGCACTTATAGATTTAGCAAATGTAATTTTTAAAATAGATTTTAGAAAGGCAGGAAGAAATCTAAC
Organism: Actinomycetota bacterium; assembly: GCA_018894445.1. Lineage (GTDB taxonomy): Bacteria > Actinomycetota > Humimicrobiia > Humimicrobiales > Humimicrobiaceae > Hydromicrobium. The sequence continues at coordinate 750 of JAHIPJ010000169.1, read as the reverse complement.
GAGATTAAAGCTTGAAAATTTAACTCTCGATGAAATAAGAAATGTGTTTATAGAGGGAATTACAAAACGATTGTTTTAAAGAGGGTGGGTCAATGAAAAAAATAGTAGACTGGTTACTAACAGAACATTAACCATCATTTCTCATATACAAATTTCTGCACGGGTATGGTATCTCAATGCCAACTTCATCAAATTTGTCTTTTATTCTTTTCCTTAACTGCCTTGCTATTGTCCACTGATTGGGTGGTTTTACCTTGCATATTATCTTGAATACAACTGCAGAATCCCCAAGCTCACTTACTCCTCCATCACCAAGGATTTCTGGCCTTTCAATGATACATGGTCCATACTTTGCATCCGTCATTATTTCATCAAAAACCAGACTTAATACTTCTACAACTTTATCAGTGCTTTCCTTGTAATGAACACCAACATCAACAACCGCACGCGCCCACTCAGCTGTCCTATTGCTCAAAACCTTGATTTCAGAATTGGGGATGTAGTGTAAAACTCCTTCCAAATCCCGAATAACTGTAGTCCTTAAACTGAATCTTTCAACAGTACCCGTTATATCACCCACAGTAATAATATCGTTGACCTGATACCACTGTTCAAACAGTATAAAAGACCCGTTTATCAAATCTTTTATCAGGCTCTGCGCTCCAAGCCCGAAAATTATTCCAATAATGCCCGCACCAGTAATAATAGGTAAAATGCTTATTCCGATCTGCTCAGCTATTATCAGAATCC
>JAHIPJ010000168.1 GCA_018894445.1 Actinomycetota bacterium | reverse complement strand
TTTTGAGGTGGATGATATTTTCACCTGAATGGATGCTATCACAGGTTTTAAAAGTAGCCCTCGGACGGATTTATAGCTAACCAAATTTAACATTTGATGGTCTCGTAAAAAGTCAGGAATTCGTCATTTTTTCAATTTCGCACCTAATGATTTCAGTGGGTTACGAGATCGTATTTTTGAGATTTTGACTTTTTACGAATGCATCAACATTCAATCTGCCCAATATATTGGCCAGATATCTGGATTTAGGGGAGTGGTCCAAGCGGAGGAATCTTGACTCTTTAGTTCAATCAATCCTTCTTTTGTCTGTTTGCCAACCCAGTAAGTCTCGTTTTGCCCTACGATTATTAAATACAAAAAATCAATTTCCATAATTGTCTCTTCTAGGCCTTTCTTTATCATTATTTTATCTTCGGATGACGGTGTTAGATTCGCCTCAGAGTGAGTGTGCCATTCGCCAAGATAGATAAGAGTCCCGTAACTTTTTTTCCATGCCCTATTTATTCGAGGCTGGGCACCTTTCTTTGATCTAATGAAAAAGAGTTTCCCAAATTTATCTAACCTACCTGGGGTCGTAATCGTTGTGATTTCGGTGTGATTTTTATAAACGTTACCCAATAAAATTCCTCCTGCTTCGTTGTCGCCTGTCTTTTGCTCATATTTTCTGAACGAATTAACGACTTTGGCTTTTATTATTAGCCTATCTTGCTGATTAGAATAGCGGAGGTTTTCTATAGGTTCTGGCATATTTTACAGTTCTGGTTTTCTTCAATGATTCTCTTATGGATGGAGTATGAGGAATCTGCAAACCATTCATCGCTAATTTCGTAGCCCAATGATTTAAAAAGAGCCAAATCCCCCAGCCATGTATGCAAGATAGTTGAGTGAGGCAGGTCCCTTAGAAAGGTAATAATATTTTTGCAGGCTACTATCACAAAGTGTTCCATATCTAAATTGGAGTACTGAATAAAAGTACTCTGACACCCGGTTTCTCTCTTATAAAGTTCTTCATTTGATTTTGCGACAGAATACCGAAACTCACCATCATTTTCCAGGCAGCATTGATAGCATCCGCCTTTTTCTGGGTGAATAAAAAGCATCTGACCGGCAACACCATATGGTTCCAACCAAAGATACAACAATGGTGATGTGATTAACCCCTGCCTCAACAAAGTATTAAGTCGTCTCTCAACAGACATATTTGCAATTGCTACGATTACAAGATCAAAACTATTCAATAATGATTCTTCTTTCTTTAATAAATCCAAAATATCATTGTGATAGTCCTGACAATCAATGTGTGGAAAATGTGTAATTAACCTGTTTTTCATTGCAGCACTCTTGGTTGTTTTATTTCCTGCTTCTAGAAAACCGCATTCGTGTCGTGCGACGTTTTCTATTTCCATGGATTCCTTATCTATGAGTAGAAATTTAGAGATTCCTGTTTTGGAAAGAGACATGGCTAGGCTACCTCCTAGCGAGCCACAGCCTATGATGGCAAGAGCTTTATCACTGAGAGAAGGTTCTATTCCGATTCCCCCCCTCCGGAATAGTCTCCCTTTATCAATTCTCACAATCTGTATTTTCTTCATCGTTGAGTTTACGAATTCGATATTTAGCGGCACCTTACCTGTCCTGAATCCGGCAACTTTTTTGGGTCTTATTTGTTTCCATCCGGCTAAAATCCTTTCCCCTTTCAAAGGAAAAGAGAAAAATATAAATAGATTTGAATTCCGGTGTCCAAAATTTTTTATAAAAGCAGATAAGTGTTCCTTCCCTGCCGCTTCTATCATTCTATAGTAATCAATATTTGCGCATGGTGGCTGGATAGGATTTTCTAGTGGTATGTAAAGGGCATATTGTGTAGAACTGCTATCGATTTCAATTTTGAATGGAGATAGCCACTTCTGCGCTTCCTCTTCGGAGAGTACAAGTATGTTTTTACTAATTAGGAAGTCTTTGGCGAATCTCACTATTTTTAATATTTCACTTTCATCTCCGGGATTTATTAAACTCAAAACCTTAAATTCAGCACCCTCGTTCCAATAGGCCAAAAACTCATCTGTTAAGTCTTCGATATTTTCTTTTCTTACGCCTTTATTTATGATCTCTTGAGTCGCTATATCTAGTAAGGTCTCTATAGCTTCACCAGACTTATCCTCATTAAATGCCACCATGTTTTCGTCTCTTGTACAAACAAATCTGTTACTATCGACATGAGGTATTGGTGAAATATCTGAATAGTCTTTTTTTGATAAGTATATTTTAGGAAGGTTATCAGGAAAAGTATCTGGGACCGCAATAAGGTAAGTTAAGGGGTGCAAGTCATTTTTGACCTTTATCTTCCAAACAACCCAAGAATTGTTTGTTAGATTTACAGGATAATCCCTATCATCCTTATTGCATGTTTCAAGAGGGTATCGACTCTCTAGGTATTGTCTGGCTTTTGAAATACATTGGTCGTAATAGTTTTGAATTGTGGATTTAGGCTGACCTTGCATCATCTTTTAGTATAGCCGGCTCAGATGTTTTACGTGGAGTTTCAACTTCTTTCAGGCCTTCGCATTTAGTAAATCTATCACCAAACTCTGATTTCCATTTTTTGCAGGCCGCAACTTTACTTTTCTCTTTTAAAGCGGCGCTCGCATTTTGTAATAAAGTAGCTAATCTTTCCTTTAAGTTTTTCATCTGAGGCTCTGAAATGCGCTTTCCTAAGTCCTCATTTGGGTCTACGGGATTTAGAATAACTGTAGATGCTGAGATACGGTCACTAATGTTCCTCATTGTACCTGCAAAGGCGCTGTCATCTCTTTCTGATTGTTCATATCCCTCAGCGACTAAGATTGTCAAGGTGAAGCTATTGGGCAATTTGCCGAAATTGGACTGGTAATCGGCCCATGCTTTTATGTACCGCGCTAATTTTCTTAGTTGGTCGCCCTTATTCTTTATCTCTTCCCTAAACCAATTAACAATTTCTTGGGGCTCGCTTATACGCCATCCTAGATCTCCTTTCTCTGCTAGGTGAGCTTTCTTATCGTAAATTCCATATATTGGTAGATCAACGTGATAGTTTCCAGAATAGATTATCCGAACACAAGTCCTCTTGTCTTGAGGCTTTTCCTCAGTATGACCTTCTACGGCTTTATAGATCCATTCATGGACAGTTTTAGGGGTAGGCCAATTTGACTTATCTGAATCAAGATTTTCTAAATACACACCGTCGTCTATATCAAACTCTCCGTCCAAAGGATTCACAATAGTGTCCATGGCATACGAACCCTGAATAAGAAACTTCGGGACCTTTTCATTCTTTACATCCTTAAAATGTTTTCTGATTTTTTC
>JAHIPJ010000167.1 GCA_018894445.1 Actinomycetota bacterium | reverse complement strand
GGAAAAAATTAATAATAAAAAGCAATTTATATAAATCCTTTAAAGAATTTTATCATATTATCAAATTAAACAGACTACTTTCTCTTCTATTTTGCTTCTGCTCTGGGGTGAAATTTCCTGTAGTCTTTCTTTAATTTTTTAATATTTAAATGCGTGTATATCTGTGTGGTAGATATGTTTTCATGCCCCAGAAGTTCTTGAATTTCCCTTATTCCCGCTCCTTCCTGAAGCAGATGAGTAGCAAAACTATGTCTGATACTATGAGGTGTGATATTTTTACCAATAACTGCTTTTTTTACATATTTTTTAACTATAGTTCTTATGCTGCGTGAGGATAATCTTTTTCCAAATTTATTTAAAAATAAATGGTTATCCCTTATATATCTATCTTTTATAGAACAAGTTAATTTACTTCTTACTTGCAGATATTTTTTTATCCAGGATATTGCAGTCTGATTTAAATAAACCAGTCTCTGTTTTCTACCCTTACCGGTAACTATTATTTCGCTATTTTCAAGATCAATATCACCAGTTTTTAAACCTTCCACCTCGCTTATTCTGGCACCAGTAGAATAAAGTAATTCAAGTATGGTTCTATCCCTGATTTCTAAATCATTTTCAGGCTTGAGGTTATTAAAAAGCCTTTCCATTTCACTTATAGACATAAAAGAGTAAAACCGGTGACGCTTGCGGGGAACATTTATTGCCTGGGTTAACTGAAAATCAATATAACCATTTCTTTCAAGAAATCTAAAGAAGTTGATTAAGGAAGAGTACTTTCTGATAATAGTTCTGTTTGAATAATTATTGCTATCTAAAGACTTAAGAAAACCTCTGAAAATATCTAAATTTATCCTGGCAGTTTCATTAATATCCTTACCTTTTAAAAAATGCAAAAATTGTAAGATATCTTTTTGATAGGAATTTATAGAATTTAGAGATAAATTTTTTTCATATTTTAAGTACTTTATATATAGTTCCAGACAATTAAATAAATCCATATTTATCCTGCGAACCGTAAAACCCCGCCGTTTAAGGGGAGGATGTCAAAAATAATCACTCTCAATATCCTTCATCTTTACTTTTATAACCTCCCGGATTTCCATGATTTCCTCCAATCCAGGAGATTTTTTATTGCTTTCTATTTTTAATGGATTAAAATCATACGTTTTTGCTTTATTAAAAAAAGATTTAAGTTTATTTATCATATCAATAATTATATATCTTACTTTGCTTGATCTATAATCAATCTTCAAATTCTCTTTAGATAAATCATCAAGTATTGTATCAAATTTACTAAAAGCATCTTCTAAAATAATATTAATCTTCCCGGTATTAAGCTTCTTTTTTGCCAGCATCCCGGCTATAATCTTCTTTAAATCCTTCCTGATAATATTATCATACTGGTACAATGCATACCCCAGAGGATTCTTGGGTCTCCCTACTTTCTTTCTCCTGAATAATGCCATTCTTTTATGCCCCCTATTAATTCCTAATTAAAAAATATATTATTATTTTAATATAAAATTTAAAATAAGCTACTATATTTATTAAAACTATCTTCTTTAATTAGCTGCTTAATCTCAAGAGATGTCAAAATCCTCAAAACTTCTTTAACCTCTATTTTTGAATATTTTACTATTTCCTCCACACTTTTCGGGTTGTATCCAATAAACTCATAGACCTTAAGCTCATTATTATCAAGATTTGCACTCTGCTTATCATTTGCTTGCCGGTTGTTATTATAACCACTGTTTCCACACAATTTTAAGATTCCCCCGGAATACTGGGAAAATTCCTCCAATATATCATCAATGCTTTCAACTAGCTTTGCGCCGCTTTTTATTAGCTTGTGACATCCCCTGCTCATTGGATTAAAAACATTTCCCGGAATTGCGAATACTTCTCTGTTTTGCTGTAGTGCCATTTCGCAGGTTATTATTGCTCCACTTTTCTCTCCAGCTTCTATAACTACAACACCTCTGCAAAGACCGCTGATTATTCTATTTCTAACCGGAAAATTGTTTTTGAGTGGTGGAGTTTCTGGAAGAAATTCAGTTATTATACTGCCATTCGAAAGTATTTCCTCATATAAATATTTATTCTCAGGAGGATAAATAATATCAATACCACAACCCAGTACCCCGATGCTTCCACCTTTTCCTTCTAATGCTGCCTTATGGGCATAGCTGTCAATTCCAACTGCAAGACCGCTTACAACTGTTATTCCAATTCTTGATAGATTTCTACTTATATATCCGGCTACTTCCCGCCCATAAGCAGTACATTTCCTGCTGCCGACAATGGCAATACTAAATTGTGCTTTCTTTATTTTATTGCCTCTGAAAAATAATAACGGAGGGGGTAAATATATCTGCCTTAATATGTCAGGATAACTATTCTCGCCAATATCAAGCAAGCCTACTTCATTTTTTAAAATGAAATCAACCACTTCCTGGTAACAGTTATTACTGTGATTAAAATCAATATGATCTTCTCCATTCGTTTTATATTCCAGCTTCAAACTTTTATATTTATAAAAATAATCTAAGGTTTTATTTATATCACCATAATTTCTCCTATATATTTCTATAAATCTTGCTGGTTTAACTTTCTTCTCAACCAGTATATATAATATTTTTTTACCATTACTACTTTTCATACACAGATACTATTATCCAGATTATTAGAACCAACCCGGTAATGAACGGCTTCAATAATATGACAGTCTTTAATATTTTCACTTTCTTCCAGATCAGCTATAGTTCTGGATACCTTTAAGATACTAACCATGCCCCTGGCCGTTAAATTATATTTTCTTGAAATCGTATATATTAAATCCCTTATATTTTTATTATTTTTTAACCATTCATTAATAATATTTATTCCAATTTCAGAATTGTAACTGACATTTTTACCTTTAAATCTTTCGTTTTGCATATTTATACATTTCTTAATACGGTTTTTTATCTGATTTGAACTTTCACCACATTCAGTTTTTATAAAACTACTTTCCTTCAGTCTTGCAACAGTAACTCTCATATCAATCCTGTCTATAATAGGGCCTGATATTTTTTTCCAGAACTTCCTTACTTCCCTTAAGCTGCAGATGCATTTCCTGCCCTCATCTCCAAAATATCCGCAATAACATGGGTTCGTAGCCACTATTAACATAAAATTACAGGGAAAACTGTAAGATAGATTATTTCTGGTGATAATTACTGCCTTATTTTCCAGAGGCTGCCTTAAATCCTCTATAAAATTTTTAGGAAACTGCGAAAACTCATCCAAAAACAGCAGTCCCCTATGAGCCAGACTGATTTCTCCAGGTCTCGGATTAATACCTCCTCCAACGAGACCCACTCTGCTTATAGTATGGTGAGGATTTCGAAATGGTCTTTCCTGTATCAGGTGGTTAACATATTTTTCATATAAACTATAAATTTTAGTAACCTCTATACACTCTTCCAGATTTAAGTCCGGCATTATAGAAACAGCTCTCTGGGCCAGCATAGTTTTACCACTTCCGGGAGGTCCTATTAACATAATGTTATGCCTGCCGCTTACAGCTATTTCTAATGCCCTCTTTGCCTTAAGCTGACCTTTCACATCTTTTAAATCAAAATTATAATGATTGTTTCTATTTGAAATATTCTTTTCTTTATCTTTACATATAAATTTCTCTATTTGTTCTCCGCCGGTGAGAACCTTCACAGTCTCAACCAGACTTTTACATGCGACAATACTTACACCGGAAATAAAAGAAGCCTGATTGGCAATCTCGTATGGTACAAAAAAAAACTTTTTATCCATACTCTGTGCTTTTTCAGCCATTGAAATCAATCCTTTTACCGGATTTATACTGCCATCCAGTGACAGTTCTCCTATAAAGCAAGATTCGTTAAACATACCGCATCCAATCTGACCACTTGCTGCAAGAATTGAAAGGGCTATTGGCAGATCATAATAAGAGCCGTCTTTTTTTATGTCTGCCGGTGATAGATTTACAATTATTTTTTTAACAGGGAAATCAAACCCACTATTGATTATCGCAGATCGCACTCTCTGCCTTGATTCATTTACAGCTTTCCCCGGCAGTCCTACAATGATAAACTCAGGGAGTCCTCTTGATATATGAACTTCTACAGACACCTTTATGGCATCAATACCAATCAATGTAAAACTATCCAGCTTAAAGAGCATGCACTAATTATATATACATCTACACATATAGTCAATTGTATAATATATATGAAATAAGAAATGAAAAGCAATAAAAAATGTCAGAGAACAAAATTAGATAAAGAAATAATTCATTTAAGAACTATTTAAATTTAAAGTCCTTTTTGGTAATGATTTTTCAGAAAAACCACCCTTAGTATTTGCATAAATTTTTACTATTTGAAATTACATAAATAATTTTTAATTCTGTTATGATCTTCGTTTTCTTTACCGCCCTTAAAATATAATTGTATAAACTCAACTCTGTGCTTATTTTCACAATAAGCATAAATAATTCGCAATGAAGAGCCCTTTAAATAACGACAAAAAAGAAAGCCTTTTATAATTTTTACCGTTTCCTTTGCTATTAGGACTACAAAATGCTTGTCTGTGCCAAGTAGAAATTTTGAAACAACTTTTTTAAATTCAAGCAGATCATCAGCCAATGATTTATATTTCCTTGATAATCGTTTGAAATCTTTAGAAAATTCTTCAGTTTTATCAAAGTTCATCTTCGTAATTTCTTACAGAATGATCCGTGTCGCGGTAAAATACGCTTTCATAGCTAATAATCTCGCCGTTTTTATGAACCCGCCACGGCACATCGCTGTAAGAATATTCTGTTAATTCATTAGCATTTTTATCTG
>JAHIPJ010000166.1 GCA_018894445.1 Actinomycetota bacterium | reverse complement strand
GCTAAGGCAAGAGATAACTTGGGGTTTATTTTTTTTAAAAGAAGCTTTATTAAAATTAAGGCATGTAACTTTTTAATGCCAATTGACTGTAAACTTATTGACGAATGTATATTATCATGATATACATATGCAAGTATGGATATTTCTAAGAAGCTTATTAATTGTATCGGTTTCCAGTGGGACAAAGCTGATGCAGAAAAGAACTGGCTAAAACATAGTGTTACTCCTTCTGAGTGCGAACAAATATTTTTTAATATCCCTTTAATTGTTGCCAATGATGAAAAGCATTCACAAGGAGAAGACAGATATTATGCTCTTGGGAAAACCGATAAGGATAGGTGGCTTTTTATTGTTTTTACAATTCGAAAAAATCATATAAGGGTTATATCAGCACGAAATATGAATAAAAAAGAAAGGCAGGTTTATAATAATTATGAAAAAGATTCTTAATTTTAAAAATGAAGATAAGGAGAGGGAGTTTTGGGCAGAAGCTGATTCTTCAGAGTATATTGATTGGAAAAAAGCAAAAAAATTTGTTCTTCCTAAATTAAAACCTTCTGTTAAAACCATATCTCTTAGAATTCCGGAATCCATGCTTGAAGAAATAAAACTTCTGGCAAACAAGCGGGATGTTCCCTATCAATCATTGATGAAAATTTTTCTGTCTGAAAGAATAGATAAGGAATTAAGTGCATAAGGGAAGTCTTGACGGATTACCTTGGGATATATAAATTTAAAAGGGATAGGCCCCACCCAGGGCACTGTCTGTTGCAGATTCCTTTAATAAAATTTAAAATATTAAATTTTCTTATCAAACCAGGCACAAATAAAATTTTTTATTCTCTCGTTTATTGAAAAGATTTTTTCCACTCTTGCCTTTTAGATTAAATGTTCACAATACGTAAACTATAAGTTCACATTTTATGAACAATAAAGGGAATTGCCAAACACTGCATTTTATCTATTATCTTCATAAATATCTCAGACGTCCCCGGAGTCCTCCCGGAAGTACTCAACCCCTATACCGGTACCAAAATTAAGCTGCAGCCTGCAGCCCTTGATAAAAAGATCATATGGTACCGGAAGTGGCTTCACTCCTATGATATAAGTAATTAATATTTTCCAAAATCAGTTGCTTTTTATAGTAACCTTTTATTTTTGTATCATCTAAATTAAAGCTTTATCTCTTCCAGGATTCATTACCTGCTTTGGAGACAAAATTCGTTACCTTAATTAATCATAGGATAAGGGGCTTGAATAAAATAACTTTGAATTGTTTATTAAGCGTATGAATAATGCAAGTAACAGTATTAATCTAATTATGATATTAGCAATCTCTCAATATTTCAATGAATCCTTCTCTTGAAAGCTTTAATTGTCTTCTAATGCTCCCCAAAGTACCCTTTTGTAAATCATCTTTAGTATCTATAACAACAGCAACCCTCGTTTTATCTTTTGGATGTCTTATCGAAACATGAGAAGCTTTGCCTCTTTTACCTTTTCTACGTTTTACTTCTATATATTTTTTTCTTAAGAGAGCTTTTATCAATCTCTTTCCGGTTACAATAGGATAATCAGACATCAGCAAGTAATGGATATAGAATTTATGGTTGTGAATGAATCGTGATTAAAGTCTTTAGATATGGAAATTCTTTCCTCTTTGATTTTAGGTATAACAGCATATGTTTTTATTTTTCTTTCTCTAAAGACTTCTTTTCTTGTACCTAATTCTTCAATTGTATTTAAATATAATAATATGGCATCTTTAACATTATTATTTGCTTCTTCCACTGTTTTCCCTTGGCTTGCGACATCAAACTCTGGGCAAATAGCAACATAAATATTATTTTCTTTAGTAATTTTACAAGTAACAATTATAAACATTTTTGGCGTCATAGCGCTCATTTTGACCTTATCTCCTTTTTATCTATGTATAACTGAGGGGGGGTATACCCTTGTGTATTAAATTATACTTAACAATTGCTAAATTTTCAATATAACGAATTGCTTTATTAATAATTATATTTTCATAAATATAGAAATATGATTTTATAGAATTATAGTTTTATAAATTTATAACTACTTGTATTGAAGGTACAATTATCTACTTTTTTTATAGTTTTACTCTTGCACTAGTAGGGCTAAACTCAATAATAAATTTTCTCATCAAACCAGGCACAAATAAAATTTTTCAAAGGAATTGAGGTTCCAAAAGCTGAACTTCTATAATTTTGTCATTTTTTTATGGCTGGTTTTTTTATAAATGCGGTTGTTTAAAGTAGAATAATTACTTATTTAAATAGACTTTGTATAAGGCTTTCTTTATCTATTTCTGAATATCTTAAAATATCACTTAAAATATTATTTAAAGTTCCGATTCTTAGTCCTTTTTGTTTTGGTATTGTTATATTATGTTCCATTTCCCTTATATTTGATGTTAGTCTAATGTGACTTCCAGTCTGGCGGGTAATTTTATACTCATATTTTTTTAATAACTGAACTATTTTATCACTGCTAACGTCTCTTGGAATTTTCATACAGTTATTAATTCATCTTTTACCAAATGTAACCTTATTAACTTAGGTGCGTTTTCCTTACCAAAATGGCATATTACTGCATCTTTTACAGCTTCTTTTAGGGATTCCATATCTTTTGCTTCGGTGTAGATAGAATAATCTAAGGCCCTTGCTTCAAATCCACCTTCGTTTGATTCTTCTATAATAAATATTATTTCAGTCATCTGAAATCACCATATCTAATTAAATAATAAGTTAAAACTTTATGAAGTAAATTTATCATAATTAAATTTAAAAAGAAAATTCTATTTAAAATTTTTTATTCTCTCGTTTATTGAAAAGATTTTTTCCACTCTTGCCTTTTAGATTAAATGTTCACAATACGTAAACTAT
>JAHIPJ010000165.1 GCA_018894445.1 Actinomycetota bacterium | reverse complement strand
TTCTTTTAAAAGGTGCATTTTTATTTTCCACCTTAGGTGCATTTTAGTTTACCATTTCCATAAAAGTGATAGGATGGATATAATTAACATGAGTTTAGGAGGGGGAGCAAGCTCAACTCTTGAAGCAGCTTGTCTATCAGCTAACCAAAATGGTCTGCTCTTAGTTGCTGCGGCAGGTAACAGTGGCAATCCTCCTGGCAAAGGTGATAATATTATCTACCCTGCTGCTTATGAATCAGTAATCGCTGTAGCTGCTACCGACCAGAACGATAAGAGAGCGAGTTGGTCTAGTACCGGCCCCGACCTTGAGTTATCTGCTCCAGGCGTAGCTATAAATTCAACGTTGTTAGGCGGAGGATATGGTGAAAAGAGTGGAACTTCGATGGCTTCCCCACATGTAGCTGGCACAGCAGCTTTGGTTATTACCGCAGGAATTTCTGATGTAAGAGGTCAATTACAGAGTACTGCTAAGGATTTAGGCGCAACTGGATGGGATAGCAAGTATGGATGGGGTTTAGTTGATGCTTTCGCTGCTTTGAACTGGACGGCGGTGCCCAACAACCCGCCGGTAGCTGATAATCAGTCAGTGATTATCAATGAAGACACTCCAGTAGCTATTACTTTAACTGCCACTGACCTCGATAGCGATCCACTAACTTATTTTATTGTCTCTCAGCCATTGAATGGAAGTGTGTCTGGTATAGCTCCAGATGTTAGCTATACTCCTAATCTTAATTACAATGGTTCAGACAGCTTTACCTTCAAAGCCAACGATGGAAAAGTAGACAGTAATATTGCCACAGTATCTATCACGATAAATCCAGTTAATGACGCACCAGTGGCCAATCCTCAATCAGTCCAAACTCCCCAGGATACTCCTATTGCTATCACCCTGACAGGAAGTGATGTAGATAATGATGCCCTAACCTTCATCCTGGCGACCATTCCGGTTAATGGAATGCTAACTGGAACAGTGCCAAATCTCACTTACACACCTAAATCTGGTTTTATCGGTTCCGACAATTTCACCTTTAAGGTCAACGATGGCCTAGTGGATAGCAACATTGCAACAGTATCCATTACAGTGACCCCGACAATGACGCCTAGCAATACTATGCATGTCCATAATATTGATATGTCATTCAAAACTGCGGGCATAAACGTGAATGCTATAGCAGCTGTAACCATTTATGATGCGATTGACAAGCCTGTTGGAGGTGCAACTGTATCTGGTCATTGGAGTGGAGCAACCAGTGATACTGATTCTGGAGTAACAAACGACAGTGGAATAGTAAGCTTAGAATCAAATAAAGTAAAGAATCCTAAAAGTGGAACAACCTTCACTTTTACTGTTGATGATGTTATAAAAGATGGATGGACATATGACTCTCCGCTTGAGAAGCCAAGTAACAGTATAACATATTAAAGTAATATAAAAATGAGTCAATAAAGTAAAAATGATCTATAAAAAGTCTAAATAGATAATAATAAAGGCAGAGGTAGGAGAGTATAAAAAGAAATCCAACCTCTGCCTTTAATTTTGCTTTTTTAAAAGAGAAAGTGGTGGTTAATTATGAAAATAATTATACTGGTCATTATTGTTGCAACGATATTCTTAAGTTTAGGGTTATGGCTGACAGCTTATGGAAATACAACATCGGAGGAGAGAAATATGAATTATGGTATTTCTATAATGACCGATAAGATGAGTTATTCTGTTGGTGAGCCTATTATGATTACCCTTAAGGTTTTTAATTATACTGAAGAAGATATTGCTTTTCAATTTAATACCTCTCAAAGATATGATTTTATCATCGAAGATGAGGAAGGGAATAAGATTTGGCATTGGTCCAAAGATATGATGTTTGCCATGGTATTGAGTGAAGAGACTTTAGGACCGACTAATCCAGAAATTATTTACACAGTAGAATATAAGGGTAAACTTAACTCGGGTTATTACAAAGTCACCGGTATTTTGGTGGCTCAAGATAGACCGATGTCAGGTAATATCATTATTATGGTGAAATAGGATAAGTTATTTTTTTCTTCTTAAGGAAAATATGTAAGATATTTCTTGCTCTGTCTTTTTTAATTAAATAAATACTATAAAAAATTTTAAAAATATTATTGGGGAAAAAAAATAATTAAACAATGATAAATGACAAAAAAATAATTGTGAGGATGATGAAAAATGACAAACAAACATAAATTAATAACGTCGGTTTTTGCGACATTTTTTCTAATTGTAATGTTTTTATTGGTATCTAACTTCCAGGTGTCCGCGAAGACCCATCTTGAGTTAGCCAATGAGTATGCAGCTCAAAGTGAGGAATTTTTCGAAAAAGCTGTCTCTGAATATAATTTAGCCCTGGAAGAACCTGAAGCTGACATATTTGAGATTAACTTTCTTTTGGGTAAGCTTTATTACGGACACGGTAGGTTCAAAGAAGCCATTCAAACCTTATTACCTCTCTATGAGAAAGAAAGAGAAAATTTTGACCTGACTAAACTTTTAGTTTTTTCTTACTTTAAAAATGGGGATTACACAGATGCCTTGGCTATCTTTGAAAAAAATAAGGATTCAGAAGATGAGGAATTTTTGTATCTTTATGGGATGACATGTGAAAAACAAAGTCTCTTTTATCAAGCGATTGAGATTTATCAGAGAATCAAAGGATTAGAATATAGGACACTTGCTGAGGAGAGAATTTCTTATATCAACGCTCAAACCAAAGTGTTAACGGTTGAAGATATCACCGATCCTTATATTAAGGATTTAATAAAGGCTTCTCCTGGACAGGCTGAATATCCCGATGCAGGGGCGATTATTCTCTTTAATGAGGAGACATTCAGAATCTTAAGTGATTATACAGCGATAGAGGAACTTCACCTATTGATAAAGATCTTAAATGATCGAGGGAAAGCAAAATATGGCGAGGTAAAATTGGGCTATGATTCCACTTATGAGAAGATCGAAGTAGAGTACGCCCGG
>JAHIPJ010000164.1 GCA_018894445.1 Actinomycetota bacterium | reverse complement strand
TGCTTTACTCAATCTAACAATATCCGGGATATCCGCCTTTGAAATATACCCATTATGTCCGTTATGGGTTTCATCTGGATAAATATAGGTATGTTCGTAAGTGTCATAAATCCTGCCTGCCTGCCTGATTATTTCCTGTTCTACAATTCCAGGGTTATTGATAATATCCCTGCTAAATCCGTTATGCTTATTTTTAATTGTTTGCCATATAATATTTATTGCCTGGCTATAAGGAATATTCCTTCTCCATAAGTTATATAGCATTTTGAATTGTGCTTCGTGCCGGCTATTTTTTATCTGTAATCCATTTTGAAGTAGATAACCGCCTTCTTGAAAAACATCTGGCCGGCCCGGGTTCTCATAGGTAAGATCAAGTTCCGGTTGCTGATAGGGGATATCTGATAAGTTAAAATCATCTAATTTTAAAAACCAGTTTAATTTTTCTTTCCAGTCTTTTAAGTCTATATATTCAAAATCCAGGCAGTTTTGCCTGTGTCCAAATGGAAGCCTGATTGTCCTGTTGGCCTGTGGATAGATCTCAATTTTATTTTGCTTCCCAAACAGTTTAAATGTGTCCTGCAGTAGCCTTATTGTCGGTGGCCGGTTGTTATAAGAAGGTCTGATTAAAATATGATAGCTTCCGGAGTTTTCACTTGAACATAGCATACTGTTTTCAGTATCAAGCCCCAGCTCATCTCTTATTCTTTCCGCTTCCTCTATGGTTACATTGTCGATGTCAAGAATCGAATATTCTGGATACCATTTTCCTAAGACTCCTACATAATACTGACCATTAAGATGAGCCTTTATTGGTGTATCTGAAAGTGGCTTCTTTTTTGTTTTCCAGTTCTTAACTTTTACCGTGTACCTGGGTAGCCTCTGAATAAAAGTATCTACGTATTCGGTGAAAGGATCTAACTTGCTTTTATATTCTATTTCTTCAACTTTTCTAAGTTCCTTTTCTAACTTCAATTATTCCCCTTATTTCATAAAAAAATACATAACAATATGCCCAATACATAATTGAGTATTGACATAGGGGATAATAAGAGGTTATACTTTGTGCACATAGTGTTAACACAATTTGTATAACTTCTAAAGGACTTCTTAATTGACGTTAAGGAGTCTTTTTTTATTCCCTATTACTACTTTATAAATCTATAATATTTTATGTCTATTAAATACCTAAAAATAGCCTTCCGTCAAGCCCTCTTTATACTCTATAATTATATTATTTTTTTAAAAAAAATACCACTTGAAATATTGATTCCGAACTTAATTTTTCACGTAATCCACATCTAAGCAACTTCTCTAAAGTTATCCATAGAAGCCTCTACTTCCAGGTTTGCAAGCGTTACATAAATTGGCCATATAACCATATAATATAATTAAATAACTTTTTAATTTAATGCTTTTATAGGTAAATTGTATCACTCATGGCTTTCTCCTGAATGTCTTTGCTTTAAAGTGCATTAAAATTCAACTTAGCCTCTTATTTTATTCCATCTCTTCCGTGAGGTATTATTAAGCCAATCTAAATTACTCTTAGGTACAAATTTTAGTAAGTCATCTGGCATAATTGCCCCACCTTGCATAAATGATTTATCTTTATGTTTTACTAATCTGGGTTCTCTCATATAACGACATTTATCTGGCTCGCTACCAACTCTTAAGCTAAGTTTAAAATCTAAAGGACATAAGTTTTGAGAACATCTGATAAAACTAGGACATCTTTCTAAATTTTTTATTATTTCTTTTTCATTCATTATCTATCTGATTCCTTTTTAATTTCTCCTTTCTCCTATGATCTATAATTAAATCCAGGCTTTTTAATATTATTATTTTTAAAGAATTTAAAAGGCAAAAAGGGGGGGATATTTCTTTTCTTTTATATAATATATATTTTCTTTTCTACTAGGGGGGATATATATAATATTATAATAAAATATATTATCACTATGAATCACTTGAACCGCGACGCTTCTTTTTACTATAGCCTCAAATTTCAATTTTAAGGCTTTAACGTCTTCTGCTATTAAATTAAAGTAAGTGCCTAGCAGTATGCCTTTAAATGCTTCTGGTGGTAATATAGCCCTATATCAGAGGTCTATATAGTGGATTTTAATTAGTTTAGGTACAATATCATTAAAATAATATTTAAGTGTCTTGAAACACTGTAATTATACTATCTATAAAACCTTAAAATGCATTGTAGACACTAACCAAAGACCTACATATCGGCTTTTAGGGATTGTATTTCTTTTTCCAGTGCTTTTATCCTATCTCCTATGTTTTTATCCTTAGAATCCCTCTTATTATAATAAGCTTCTAAGCCTTCCTTAACATCTGTGCTGTCCATATAGCAATAAATTTCAGTTGTATTAATATTTTTATGGCCTAAAATTTTTTGTAGTCTTATAAGATCGTGGCCGCTGTCTTTATAAAACTTTAGTGCAAAACTATGCCTTAGCGTATGCAGGCCTATTTTTTTTGTTATGCCAATCCTTTTAGCGTAGCGCCTGATCATTGCATAAAGGTAAACTCTATCAAGTTTTTTTCCTTCCAGAGTACAAAAGAAATAATTACCCTTTGGCCTGGCTTCTTTATATTTTTTTAGCAGCTCGCCGGTATAATCTGAAAATGATAGATTCCTATCAACGCCACCCTTACCACCCTTTATGATCACCTCTTTTTTAGCTATATTTATATTCCCTGGTTTCAGGTTAATTACATCCGATACCCTGGCGCCACTATCCCATATAAAAGAAAGGATCGCTTTATTTCTAAGTCCTGTTGGCACTCTCTTATTTGGCTGTGCAATTATTTTTCCCACCTCTTCTGCGGTCAGGGTAACCGGTATTTTTCTTCTCATTTTATCCCCTTTATAAAATTATAATAATCTTACAATAGTCCTTTATTTTTAAAGCTATAATATTCATTATTACCAATAATTATATGATCCAGTACAGATATTCCGCATATCTCAAATGCTCTGCACAGTCTTTTTGTTATTTCCATATCATCCATAGACGGTTCAGGGTCTCCCGATGGGTGGTTGTGGACAAATATAACACTTGCCGCATTACTTAGGATTGCCGGCTTTAAAACTTCCCTGGGGTGTACAATTGAACTTGTTAGGCTACCCTGTGAGATCATAGAGTAATTAACAAGTTTATTTTTTATGTTCAGGCATAGCAGAATAAATCTTTCCTGTGCTATATCAATAAGCTCATGCAATTTTCCATCTTCTTTTAAAAACTCATCTGCAACATTTTCCGTACATATAAATTTTACATCCGGCATAGTGAGTTTTTTATCAGATACCCTGATTTCGATGCACGGTATAAATTTATATTCTTGATCATCTTTACTCATTTTGTCTATTCCCCCTGTTAGTGTTAATAATAAACATAATTGCTATTATGTATATTCATATTAGCACTTTAAAGGGCAGATGTCAATATGTTTACTCATTTAATTTTATTTGATAGTGGGGGAGTGGCCAGCCTGTTAAAAAGTTAAAAAAAGCGGTTAGAAATAATCTAAATTTTTAATTAATAAATATATATGATTAGGCTGTATTTTAACTGTTATATCAGTGTTCCAGGTTCTTTTATGTATCACGTTTACAATAGCTTAAGTTTTAATTTTAGGGCTATTTAATAGAATATCATTACTTTTATATTATATGCTAACTGTATACGCTAAAACGTGCCCTAAATCGCAAACTAAAGCGTCTTAAGGTAATATCCTGGCTGTATCATAGATAAGCTAAGGCTATAAAGATATGGATCTTATAAAAACAAATAGCCGGACTCTGCCAGGCTGTATTCTACTGTTTTCTACTGTATTTTATTTTCTTATCAATGAATACCATTACCTTGAAAGATTTTATTAGTTTTAAGCAGTTTTAAGCAGAAAAAACGGTACTTTATTAGCTTTTTAGATATGTTTCTCAACACTCTTTATTCTTTCCTCTATTGTCTTAATTAATTGTCTCTACTGTAAATACAATAGTAAATACAATAGCAATTACAATAGCTTTTTTACATGTTTTTTATATGTTTTTGATATGTTTTATAGTCATATAGGATAGATAGAGATAGCATAAGGGGTACCCCCCCCTTGCCTGTACAATACTTTTAATTATTCGGTA
>JAHIPJ010000163.1 GCA_018894445.1 Actinomycetota bacterium | reverse complement strand
TGTCTATTAAATTATCAATTAAAATTTTACCTGTAATGCCCGGAATTGGCTGTTCACCTGAACCATAAACATCGGTAATAATCAGGATATCACTCACATTAAAACAACTGTTGAAGTTATCTTTTAGATTAGCCAGCCGTGAATATCTGTGCGGTTGAAAAACTGTGATTATTCTTTTATTTTTTTCTTCTGCTGCAGCTTCCAGAGTTGCTTTTACTTCCGAAGGATGGTGAGCATAATCATCAAAGATTACAGCACCTTTCTTCTCCCCTCTTTTTTCAAATCTCCTTTTAACTCCGGTAAAAAACTTTAATATATCAGCAGCTCTTTCCATATCCAGATTCATACCATAGCATACTGCAAAAGCAGCCAGACTGTTCTTTATATTATGAATGCCGGGCACATTTAACTTAATTTTTATTTTTTTTGATTTTTTACCTTTGCCAGTAACCAGAGTATAAGAGGAAGTAAGATTAGAAAATATTATATTTTCAGCATAAATATGATTTTCAGGATTGATCCCATAATAAATAATCTTTTTATCATTGGATTTAAAGAAATCCTGAAGATATATTTCATCACCATTCAAGATTACCAGACCTCCAGATCTGGTATTTCCAAGAAATTTTAAAAAGTTTTGTTTTATTTCTTCAATATTTTTATAGAATTCAAAATGATCTCCTTCAATATTTGTAACAACACTTACAGACGGCTTATATTTTAAGAAAGATCCATCACTTTCACACGCTTCAGCTACCACGTAATCTCCCTTTCCATACCTTGCATTTGATCCCAGCTCATTTAATTCTCCCCCAACCACTATGATAGGATCGAGACCCAGTCCTCTAAAAATTAAAGAAATCATAGAAGTAGTAGTAGTCTTTCCATGAGTTCCAGAAATAGCTATTCCGTTTCTACTATTTAAAATCCATGCTAATATATCAGAACGGGCAAGTATAGGAATCCCTTTTTCTCTGGCAGTCTCCATTTCCAGATTATTATCAGGTATTGCTGTAGAATAGACAACTATATCTGCACCTTCAATATTTTTTTTACTATGGCCGATAATAATTTTAATACCTTCATTTTTTAAAACATTCGTATAGCGGGATTCTTTTATATCGGAACCTGAAACTATAAATCCCATTCCATGGAGCACCAGAGCTATAGCACTCATCCCGGCTCCACCTATTCCAATTAAAAAACACCTTTTATTTCTTTTTAAAATATTATCAGTATTTTCCAATTTAGTTCTCCATCAGTTTTGAAGTAATAATCTCTGCACTATTAATTTTAGCATCTCTAATTTCTATATTTTTCATTTCTTTATATCTTTTTCTATCATCCTTAATAAGCAATTCTATAATTTTAATTATTTTTTCTTCATTTAAATCTTTATCTTCAACCAGAATAGCTTTTCCTTTCCTGGCCAGGAAATCTGCATTATAGAACTGGTGATTAGCCACCGCATAAGGATAAGGTATAAGTATCGAAGGTATATTGCATTCAATTATTTCAGATATAGTATTTGCTCCTGCCCTGGAAATTATTACATCTGATATTCTATATATTTCTTGCATCTCACTTATGTATGGAAAAATTTTTAAAATAAATTTACCTTTAGATTCAATAATATTCTTTTCACCTTTCATTAATTGGTTGTAGAAACGGCTGCCACAAATAAGTAAAATCTGAATTTTATTATTATCTTTAAAATAATTATATAAATTAATTACCGTATTGTTTATTTTTTCAGCACCCAGACTACCACCAAAAGCAATTATGGTAAATCGCCCTTTTTCCAGGCCCCATTTCTTAAATTCTGGCTTGATATTTTTTGATTGTTCTACAGCCTTTCTCAACGGATTTCCGGTAAAAATTATTTTACTTTTTTTTACTTTAAAATATTTATCCGTATCACCAAAACTAATAAAAATATATCGCGCAAATCTTGAAAAAAAACTGTTCAACCTCCCGGGAATATAATTCTGTTCATGCAAGGCTATCTTTCTACTCATAAAAATACCAGCTGAAAGAACAGGGGCGCAGATATAACCGCCCATACCCAGTATTATATCAGGTTTAAACTTCAGCATTATCTTAAATGATTGCAAAAAACCCAGAGTTAACCAGTAAAAAAACTTTATTATATTTAAAATTTTTTTGGATATGCTGCCATCCAAAATTAATCCACGGGATTTTACCATCTTATAATTTACACCGTATTGTGGTATAAGCTCTCTTCCCAATCCCCTTTCGGTTCCAATGAAAAGAAGCTCACATAAAGGATAGTTGTCTTTGATGTATTCTATTATTGCCAGAGCCGGATACAGGTGGCCACCAGTTCCTCCGCCACATATTAATATTTTTTTTCTCATTCAAATCCTACTCACTAAGCTTAAATCTGAAATTATCTTATTTTAATTATCCAGATCATTCTGAATTCTTACAGGCGTTGTATTATGCCTGGATATATTTAATAGTATACCTACACTTATCATACTTGTAAGCAGCGATGATCCGCCGAAACTAATGAAAGGAAGTGCCAGGCCTTTGACAGGGATCATTCCGATAACCACAGAAATATTAATTATTGCCGGAACGATTATAATGCTGGTAAGACCTGCTGCCATCATCCTGCCAAAATAATCCTCTGTCTTAATGCAAACTCTGATGCCAAAAAACATAAAAAGGATAAATAAAATCACTATAAGTATAGTACCTACCAGGCCTAATTCTTCACCAACAATGGCAAAAATAAAATCGGTATGCGCTTCCGGAAGATAAGAATATTTTTGTACACTATTATGCAATCCTAATCCTGTTAAATTTCCCGAACCCAGGGCAATCAATGATTGTGATATCTGAAAGTTAGCAGCCCCTCCACTTTCTCCTGTTCCATTAATTATGGCTAAAATTCTTTCAATAAAGGCAATAAGTCTTACTCTTCTATAATCTTCTAAAAACAAATAACTTACCGTTACTGCAAGTCCGATAAATCCTAAACCAAATAAATGCTTGAATTTTAACCCACCTACAAATAAAACTATAAATATAATCAACCCT
>JAHIPJ010000162.1 GCA_018894445.1 Actinomycetota bacterium | reverse complement strand
TACTTAGGAATAAAAAAACCTCCTCAAAAAAGAATTACCACAGTACAGAAATGCTTCAGAACGAGTGATATTGATAGGGTAGGTTACACAGACAAACATCTTACATTTTTTGAGATGTTGGGCAATTTTTCATTTGGGGATTATTTTAAAGAGGAAGCAATAAAATATTCTCTGGATTTCATTTTAAATACTTTAAAAATTCCTCTTGAAAAATTACTTGTTGCAGTATTTAAGGGTGATAAAGATATACCGGCAGATCTGGAGTCTATAGAGCACTGGAAAGAAAATGGGATCAGCGCTGATAAAATATATAAATTTGGAAAGGAGGAAAATTTCTGGGGCCCTGCAGGAGAAACTGGCCCCTGCGGACCATGCACTGAAATATTTTATGATTTTGGAAAAGAATATGGATGTGGCAAAGATAGCTGCAACCCCAATTGTGATTGCAGTAGATTTTTTGAAATATGGAATCTTGTTTTTACCCAGTATAATTTTGACGGTAAAAAATATAATGAACTCCCTCAGAAGAGTATTGATACCGGTATGGGATTAGAGCGAATAACAGCAGTTTTAGAAGAAAACCCCTCTGTTTTTAAAACATCATTATTTGACAGTATAATGAAAAAAATAGAAGAAATATCAGAGAAGAAAATCAGTTATAAAAATGATAAAAAAGCTGGTTTAGAATTTGATAAAAGTACAAGAATAATAGCCGACCACGCAAGAGCAATTTACTTTTTAATTTCTGATGGCGTGGCACCTTCAAACGAGGGGAGAGGTTATATACTAAGAAGAATAATTAGAAGAGCTGTAAGATATGGAAAAATGATAGGGATTGAAGATTATTTTTTAAATGAAATCGGCGAGGTAATCGGAAGTGAATATTCAAAGATATATCCCGAACTTTTAGAAAAAAAAGAGTTTTCGTTTAAGTTAGTAAGGGATGAAGAAAAAAGATTTACAAAAACATTAAAGGAAGGAAGTAAGGTTTTAATACAGAAAATTAATAGAATTAAAAAAGATAATAAGAAATATCTTGATCCTGAAGATGCATTTAGGCTATATGATACATTTGGTTTTCCAGTCGAGCTAACCGGGGAAATATTAAATGAAAACAAGTTAAAACTAAATATGGAAAAGTTTAATGAATATTTAAAGGAACATACTGAAAAATCTAAAAGTAAGATTTTATTTGATAAAAAAATTGATAGTAATCTGGAGATATACCGTAAAATAAATAAGAATCTGGAAGTAGAGTTTATTGGTTATAAAAGGAGTAAAGCAAAAACGGTAATAGAGAATATCATAAAAATTGATAAAAATGGTAATACGGAATTGACCTCAAAGTTATATGAAGGAGAAAAAGGTGAAATAATTTTAAGGGAAACTCCGTTTTATGGAGAAAAGGGTGGTCAGATTGGAGATAAAGGAATTATTAGAAAAGGCGAGAATTTCTTTGTTGTTACAGACTGCAAGATTCCGGTTGAAGGTATTAATATCCATAAAGGTAGTGTAAAAAAAGGTGAACTGGAAGTGGGTGATGAGGTAAGTGCAGAAGTTGATTATAACCGTAGAATAAATATCAGTAAAAATCATACTGCAACTCACCTCCTTCATTGGGTCCTCAGAAACGTATTCGGTAATGAAATAAAACAATCAGGTTCCTTTGTAGGAGAAGATATGTTCAGGTTTGACTATTCTATCTATACTGAGCCATCTGAAGAAGACTTAAGAAAAGTAGAAAAAATGATAAATGAAAAAATACAGAATAATGACTCTGTAAGATGTTTCGAGACTACCAGAGAATTTGCAGAGGAAATAGGAGCTATGTCTCTATTTGGTGAAAAGTATGGTAAGTTTGTAAGAGTAGTAGAAATAAATAACTATAGCAGAGAACTTTGCGGTGGTATTCATGTAAATAGAACAGGAGATATAGGTATATTTAAAATTATAACGGAGACCAGTATTGGTGCTAATTTAAGAAGAATCGAGGCAGCGACTGGTATGCATGCATATAATTATCTGGAAGCCAAAGAAAGAATTTTAAATAATATTTCTGCCAGCCTGGAGGTGGAAGATAATAGGGTATTGGATACTTTAAAAGACATTAAAGATAATATAAAGAAAAAGGAAGAAGAGCTGACATTATTGCAGATAAAAATTGCAAAAAAGGAAATAATAAATAAATTTGAATACGACCCATGGAGTGATAGTTTAAAAATTATTGATTTCAATTTTTCAAACTCAAAACTGGTTCCTATTATAGAAATTAAAAGTATGGGAATAGTAGGTGATGAGATAAAAAATTACTTTGAAGGGAAAAATACTTTTATTATTTTTGGTAATATTTTAGGTAATAAGCCGGTTATGCTGCTTCAGGCTACTGCGGACCTGGTAAAGAAAGGAATAGATTGTGGTAAGATTGCCAGGGAAGTCAGTGAAAAGTTAAAAGGAGGAGGCGGGGGGAAACCTTACTTCGCACAGCTGGGTGGTTCAGATCCCGATTCTTTAGACGGTGCCATTGATTTTGTAAGAGATAGAGTTTTAAAATACTTTAAGAAAGGAAAATGAGAATCCTGGGATTGGATATAGGAGATAAAAGAATAGGAGCAGCAGTTTCAGATAAACTGGAAATCATATCTACGCCGCTTGAAGTATTTAATAATGACAAAAAAATAAAGGAAAAACTTCAAAAATTAATAAATGAATATAAGATTAAAAAAATAGTGGTGGGGATACCGTATACCCTGAAGGGTGAAATAGGCATTCAGGCAAAAAAGGTGATCAGCTTTGTTGAAGATATATTAATGAGCACAGGCATTGAAGTTGATTACATTGATGAAAGGTATACGACAAAAATTCCATTAAAACTCCTAAAGATAAAATCTAAAAGTAAGATACTTGATAAATTTTCAGCAAGTATAATTCTAAAAGATTATTTGGACAGGCAAAAGAGGAAAATTGAAAGCAGTAAATAATAAGTTTATAAATAAGATAAATTTAGTAATCATATTACTGGTAATACCTTTACTTTCATTTTATTTAGTTTCATGCAGTCTTTTCAAAGGGGCGGAAAAGGAAGAAGTTACGGCAGGAGTTGAAGTTGAATTTGAAATAAAAGAGGGGACGGCCTTAAAAGAAATTGCCAGCCTGCTGGAGGAAAAAGGAATAATTGATAACTCTTTTCTTTTCAGGTTATTTGTAGAACAGAGAGGCAAGGAAAAAAGTTTGATACCCGGCACATATACAATAGAAACAAATTCTGAATATGGGAAGGTTCTGGATAGAATAGCAGCAGGCCCGCCAGTTGTGACTTATAAGTTTATCATTCCGGAAGGCTTTACAAGAAAAGAGGTTATTGAAAGGGCAGCTCAGGAAATACCTTTTATAGAATATAAGGATTTGGAAGAGGCTGTGGATATCGGTAATTATAGCTATAGTTATTTAGAAGATGCTTCCAGCCTGGAGGGATTTTTGTTT
>JAHIPJ010000161.1 GCA_018894445.1 Actinomycetota bacterium | reverse complement strand
T
This sequence comes from Actinomycetota bacterium, assembly GCA_018894445.1. Classification (GTDB taxonomy): domain Bacteria; phylum Actinomycetota; class Humimicrobiia; order Humimicrobiales; family Humimicrobiaceae; genus Hydromicrobium. Next base: position 5,380 of record JAHIPJ010000161.1, on the reverse strand, counting down.
GATTCTGGGAGTAATCCATGTCGTTTTTGGTCTGTCCATCAAAATTGGTGACTGTCTGAGACGCAGGGATTGGGAAGGTGCATTTCTGGATGGGCTTCCCTGGATAATTATCATTTTATCGCTTATAGCAATTCTGCTTTCATCCCGGATGGCGGTAAGCATGCAGCTGGTTACCGGACCACTTTTCCCTGCCAGTATATCAAAGATTCTCCTGTGGCCTACTCTGGCCGGTGCTGTAGTTATTATTTTCTTTGGAGCCCGGGATGAGAAGAGCTGGGGACTCAGGATATTTATGGGTTTTTTAAACCTGACTATAGTTAATGGACTGACCTCATTTTTAGGTGATTTTCTTTCATATCTCAGGCTTATGGCTCTGGGAATGGTAACTGCGGGTATCGGAATAGCTGTTAATAAAATAGCATTTCAATTTCTCTCAATTCCGGTTGCCGGTATTATAATTTTAATTATAATTCTTATATTTGGACATATCTTCAATATAGGAATTAGTGTTCTTGGTGGTTTCATTCATACACTGAGGCTTCAATATGTCGAATTCTTTCCAAAGTTTTATGTAGGCGGTGGAAGACCGTTTGAAGCTTTAAAGGATGAACATAAATATATAACAATAGTTGATTAGCAATAGGAGGAAAAATGTCAGATTTATCACTTGGTGTAATAATGGCAATGTTTGGAGCAGGACTGGCAGTTATTTTGGCCGGGATTGGGTCATCTGTAGGAATTGGCTATCCCGCAAGAGCTGCCGCAGGAGTTCTTTCAGAGGATCCTACCCTGTTTGGAAGTATGTTTATACTGGTAGTACTACCGGGCACACAGGGATTCTATGGAATTGTCGCTGCTTTTCTGATTATTGGAAAAATTTCCAGTGTGGAAACTCTGGCGCAGGGGATGCAATTATTTTTTGCTGCGCTGCCTGTTGCATTTGCAGGACTGGTTTCAGGCATATATCAGGGAAAAGTATGTGCAGCCGGTATCAATCTAGTGGCTAAAAGAGCCAAAGAAGCTATGAAGGGAGTTATTTATGCAGCAATGATAGAAACCTATGCAGTACTGGGACTTCTTATAACTTTCTTCCTTAATAATTTGATTCAATTTTAATAGGTGGAAAATATGGCGGAATTAGATAATGTTTCCAAAAAAGTTCTGGATGATGCACTAAAAGAGAAGGAGAGGGAATTAAATGAAGCCAGAAAGAAAGCGTCTCTGGTAATAGAAAAGACTGAAGGAAAGGCAAAAGAGATACACCGCAGTGGAAAGCTGAGAGCATGGGAAAGGTATAAAGAAGTTTTAAATATTGAAGTATCCAGGGCTAAATCGGAATTAAATCAAAAGATACTTATGTATAAAATTGGCCTGGTTGACGATGCTATTGACAGGGCAAGGGGAAAGCTTACCGGTCTCGGCAAAAAAGATTATGAAAAATTCCTTAAAAAAACTCTGGGAGTATTAAATATTGATGGGGGCTACTATCAGATTGGAAGCGAGGAAACAAATATTGATGGTAAGATGATTGAATCTATCAGGGATTTAAAAAGAGCGGACGGGAAACCGGATTTTAAAAAAGGCATTAAGATAATTAAAGGAAAAGCAGAATATAATATAGCACCTGATAGTTTGATTGATTCAAATATTGATGATATCAGGATGGATGTGGCATTATATCTATTTGGCAAGGAGAAGTAATAATTGATACGGATAGATTATGATATTAGCGATGACAGCTACTATCTTTTTACATGTGCAGAACTCAAGACAAGGGAAGTTGAATTTCTGGAGGAAAATAGAATTGAGATGATGCTCAGATCCGAGGGACTGGATGAATTTATTAGAGTACTGCGAGATACGGTTTATTCTCGATATATAAATGATATAGAGAGATCCAGAAGCTTTGAAAAGGTTATACTCAGTGAATATAAAGTTGCTGTAAATTTTTTAGGTGGTAGTTTAAAACCCGGACATCAGGCAGCAGGCGATCTTCTTTTTCTTGAAGAAAACCTGCATAACTTAAAGGTAGTTATTAAGTCAATTATTATGGATATGGATTTAGAAAGACTTTTTATTCCAATACTGCATTCTTATGACGGGCTAAAGAACGCTGCAATGGCTGGAAATTATAAAGAAATTGAACCGCCAGTTTCCGGGCTGCTCCAGTTTGCGGTGGAACTTATGGGCAGGCAGAAAAATTACAGGTTTTTGGAACTTGAACTTGAGAAATTTTATTTGAGAAAGGTTTTAAGTTCTACCAGGAACCTGAACAGCAGACTGATTACAGATTATTTAAGACATATTATAGATATACTGAATATAAAAAACATTTATAGGAATAAGCATCTTGCAGAGGATTTAAGTTTTGATTATTTTTTACATGAAAATGGATTTCTGCCAAAAGAATTTATGTCCAAATTTGAGGGCGAGAGCCTGGACTTTTTTGTAAAGGAAATGGAACGGACAGATTATGCAGATATAATAATCAAGGGAGCTTATGCCCTGCATTCCGAGGGTACATTTTCTTCCTTTGAAAAAAGCGAGGGCTTATTTTATCTTGATTTTTTTGATCCTGTAAAATATACAGTTTCCAATCTGGAAAAAGTTTTTCAATTTTTTTTAAGGAAAAAATTAGAGCTAAAGTATTTAAGTATTATATTTACCGGCGTTCTTTATGGTGTTGATAAAAGTAAAATAAGAAATAAGGTAAAGGTTTAAATGGTTACCAGGATTGCTGCATTTGGAGAAAATGACATTATGTTGATATTTAAAGCGGTAGGGATCGATGTTTTTCCTGTGACTGCTGGAATTGAAGAAATCTCAGAAGCAGGAAAAAAGCTAAAGCAACTGGTACGGGAAGGCTATGGAATTATTTTCATGACTGAAACTATCGCATTAAAATTAGATCATTTAATCAAAGAATATGCAACTGAAATAATACCTTCGATAGTAGTGATCCCTGGGCTGGGAGAAAGAAATAATTATGCGGTCAGAAATTTAAGAAGAGCAATAATAAAAGCTGTGGGAGCAGATATTATGGCAGAGAGGAAAAATAGGAGCAAGTAAATGAGTAATTTAGGAAAAATTGTCAAGGTAGCAGGACCGCTGGTTGTAGCTGAAAATATGTCTGGTTCAAAAATGTTTGATGTTGTTTATGTTTCTGATAAGAAGTTAATGGGTGAAATAGTAGAGCTGAATAAGGACCTTGCTTCTATACAGGTTTATGAAGAAACCGGAGGCATTGGTGTCGGTGAGCCAGTATATCCTACCGGTGGACCATTGACTGTGGAACTGGGACCGGGTCTTATCCAATCCATTTATGATGGAATTCAAAGACCTCTTGATGAAATATATAAAAATACCGGGAATTTTATTGCCAGGGGTGTTTCTGCTGCGGCATTAAACAGGGACCGGAAGTGGAAATTTGAGCCAATTGCAAAAAAGGGTGATATGGTAAGCGGTGGCGATTTCCTGGGCTTTGTTAATGAGACAGAAATAATAAGACATTATATTATGGTTCCACCCGGAGTAAGTGGAGAAGTTAAATCAATTAAAGCAGGTGAGTTTACAGTTGAAGGCACCATAGCAGTTATAAAAGGAAAGAATGGTGACAGACAGATGACAATGATACAGAAGTGGCCGGTAAGGAAGCCCAGGCCGTACCTTAATAAAATCAGTCCGGATATGCCCTTATTTACCGGTCAGAGAGTAATAGATATGTTTTTCCCCATTGCAAAGGGCGGCACAGCATGTATTCCCGGACCATTTGGTTCGGGTAAAACCGTCATCCAGCATCAGCTGGCAAAATGGATTAGTGCTGAAATTATCGTTTATATAGGTTGTGGTGAAAGAGGCAATGAAATGACGGATGTCCTTATGGAATTCCCTGAACTGATCGATCCTAAGTCCGGGGTTCCTTTGATGAAGAGGACTGTACTTATTGCCAATACTTCAAATATGCCTGTTGCAGCAAGGGAAGCATCTGTTTATACAGGAATAACCATGGCCGAGTATTTCAGGGATATGGGATATTCAGTAGCGCTGATGGCTGATTCAACTTCAAGATGGGCTGAAGCAATGAGAGAAATTTCCGGTAGACTGGAAGAGATGCCCGGGGAGGAAGGATACCCGGCATATCTGGGAGCAAGACTTGCTTCGTTTTATGAGAGAGCCGGTATGATAAAATGTCTATCAAGCAACGACCAGAGATTTGGCGCTCTTTCAGTTATTGGTGCGATATCTCCTCCGGGAGGCGACTTTTCTGATCCGGTTGTGCAGGCTACATTAAGAGTTGTAAAAGTCTTCTGGTCTCTTGAGGACAGGCTTGCTTACAGAAGGCACTTTCCGGCAATATCATGGCTGAATTCTTACTCCCTTTATAATGATAATATAAGGGATTATGTTACTAAAAATGTCCGGGAAGATTATTTTGACCTGCAGGCAGAAGCAATGAGAATTCTTGAAAAAGAATCGGAGCTGGAAGAGATTGTCCGACTGGTAGGAATTGATGCCCTGTCCGGACCGGACAGGTTAATCCTGCTTACAGCCAGAATGTTAAGAGAGGATTTTCTGCATCAGATTGCTTATCATGAAGTAGATACTTATTCGTCAATAGAAAAACAGTATAAGATGATAGATACAATTATATATTTTTACAACCAGGCAACTAATTATTTGAAAATGAATGCTGATATTAAGGCTATAGAGAATATGAGAGTAAGGGATGAGATAGCCAGGATGAAATATATAAAGAAAGATGATATCGGTAAGATTGATAAAATCAAAGAAGATATAGATAAAGAATTTTCTTCAATAATAGAGGAGTAAAGATGTTAAAGGAGTATAAAAGTATTACTGCTATATCCGGACCCTTACTTCATGTAGAAGGTGTCGAAGGGGTAAAGTATGATGAACTGGTTGATATAAAGCTTGACGACGGAAGTATAAGAAGCGGTAGAGTGCTTGAGGTTAATAGAGATAATGCGCTGGTACAGGTATTTGAAGGTACTTTTGGAATAGATTCTGAGAATACAAGGGTGAGGTTTTTAGGAAGGGGTACACATATGTACGTATCTCTCGATATACTGGGTAAAGTTTTTACAGGTCTGGGAAAACCAAAAACCGAGAAAGATAAGATTATTCCTGAAAAAAGCCTGGATATAAATGGAGCTCCGATCAATCCCTTTGCCAGGGATTATCCCAATGAGTTTATACAAACCGGCCTATCCTCTATAGATGGCCTGAACACTCTGGTGAGGGGACAGAAACTGCCAATATTCTCCGGAGCAGGCCTTCCCCACAACAGGATAGCGGCACAAATTGCAAGACAGGCCACGGTTCTTACGGAAAAGGAGGAATTTGCGGTAGTTTTCATAGC
>JAHIPJ010000160.1 GCA_018894445.1 Actinomycetota bacterium | reverse complement strand
CTGATAATCAAAAATAACTTGAGACTAATTTTCTACAAAAATTATATTTTATTATTTTAAACTTAATAATTCTCTTATAGTTAAATTCGATTTTTCAAAAGACTTAACATTATTTAAGATAGCTTCTTGCCTTTTTGAAGAAATAATTCCATTAGTCAGCCATAAAAATTTAGTTACAATTTCTTGATAAGAAAATGGATCCGTAGGACCTCCTTTCGGTTGTATCGGTTCAGAAATTATAACACCTCTCCCCTTCAAATAAATTTTTAATACTGCTGTATTTAAAGCCGGAAAACAATCTTCCCGATCCTGGGAATAAATTAAATGAACTTTTTCTGCCATTTCCAGCACTTTTTTATTTTTTAGATTTCTCCTGCTTAATTGTTCCGGTCCCATTTTGCCATATAAAATAACATTTGCCAGAGTAAAAGGGATACTGTACTCAGCTTGAATAGCATTATCTGGTCTAATATTATCTAAAGATGTTGCTTTTTTGTGCGTATAAACTTCAACCTTTTCAATCGCTTGAGGGTCAATTTTATTTTTTTCTTTTAAGTAAAAAAATGCATCAATAGGAGAATGCGACCATCTACAAGAAGCATAGCGTTTAAAATAGGTATTTAATATTTTATATTCCTTTCCCAAATCATCAAGATGATAATCTTTGCTTTCTTCTTTATGTACCAACATACTCTCTACGCCAAGAAATCCTCTCCCGGCTAATGAAGCTGCACTAATAGCTGTAGCCGCTGCCCAACCCATTGCTTCTTTTGTATTACTTCCATTTTCGATACTTTTCATTACTGGAGCCAAAGGCGCATATGCTTCAGCAATTCCGAGTGCATTTAAAAAATCTTTCCCTGAAAAATTATACAATCTGCTTAAACCCGCTGCAGCCCCTACGATGGCCCAGGTTCCTGCTCCAAAAAATCTATTCACTGTATTTTGAAAAATTAATTCACCAAAACGAATTCCAATATCATAAGCAATAACCACTGCTTCAATCAAAACTGCAGGAGAAATTTTTAACCTCTCTCCTTCTGCTAACAAAGCTGGAAAAATTACTCCTCCGGGATGCCCGGCAGCTGTTCTCACACCGTCATCAATATCCAAATCAGTTGCCATTGTACTGTTTACAAAGGCAGCCCCAAAAGTTGAAAGAGTATTTCCATCTATCCATACAGAGCCCTCAGTGCCAGGGAAAGATTCTTTTGTATAACTATAAACTATATTGCTTGATTCAGTATTGCTGCCGGCAACTCCACAACCTAATATGTCTAACAAACATTTTTTAACTAACTCAATGACTTCCGGAGGCAATAAATGATATTGAAGGTTTTCGTAATAATTAAGTAATTGTCTTTTTTTCTGGAAAGAGATATTAATTTCTTTCATATCCCATCCTTTTTTATATACTTTAAATTTGATCGAGTAAAAAATAATTGATTAATCCCTACTAAAAAGGAGGAGCAAATTTGCTTCTCCTTTTTAGTAATTGTAAATTATACTATTTTATTAGCCCAACTTCTTTGTAATATTTTTCAGCACCTGGGTGAAGAGGTATACTCATTCCGTCAAGGGCTGTTTCTACGGTAATATCCTTGCCTCTTACATGGGCAGCTATTAAATCTTCGGTATGCTCGAATATTGCTTTTGTAATATTATAAACTAAATCCTCACTTAAACTAGTGGAGCAAACTAACATCGCAGGTATTGCCACTGTCATTACATCTTCTTCAAAACCAGGATATGTCCCAGCTTTAATTAGATGATCAGCACAATAAGACATTTTTGCCTTTAAAGCATCTAATTTTTCTTTATCTAGGGCAATAATCCTTATCTTTTTTACACTGGCTATATCTACTATTGCTGCTGTAGGTACTCCCGCCCATATTAATCCTGCACTAATTGTATTATCCTTTAATCCTGTAGCCACTTCTCCAAAACTAAGAAAATCTTCTTTGATATCATCATAGCTCATATTATAAACGCTAAGAATTTCTCGTGCCATAACTTCGGTACCACTTCCGGGTGCACCAACCGCAACTTTTTTACCTTTTAGATCTAAAACACTTTTTATCCCAGAGCTTTCTAATACCATAAATTGTACGGCTTCAGGGTATAAGCAAGTTATTCCTGCCATATTTTTTACCGGGCCGCCTTCAAAACTTCCAATACCTTCAAAAGCATTATAGGTAACATTTGCAGCGGTTATGGCTAATTCTGCGCTACCGCTTTTAATAAGGTTACAATTTGCTACAGTTGCGCCGGTAGCCTCTACCGTACTGCTTACACTTTTAATATTGGCATTTATAATACTGGAAATTGCTCCTCCAATAGGATAATAGGTTCCAGCCATTCCTCCGGT
>JAHIPJ010000159.1 GCA_018894445.1 Actinomycetota bacterium | reverse complement strand
TGAAAGCAATAGGATTCCACAGGTTTTGAATAACTGAACGGGAACACATTACAGTTTTATATTTTAAATCAGGGGAAAATTCATTAGTACAACTGGCTAAAACCGATGCTGTACCAGCCACATCAAAAATAATCCCCGGTTCAACTATTCCTGCTCCTAAATAACTTGTTGTTGTATCTCCGGCACCAGCTGCAATAGGAATGCCTTCAATTAAACCACAATGATTAGCAGCTTCCTTACTTAAATGTCCAATGATATCCCATGGTTTAACTATTCGTGGTAATTTTTCCTTTGGAATACTAAACATATCACATAATTCATTATCCCAAATCATTTCTTGAATATTGGCTACACCAGAATAATGGATATAAGTATAATCTACAAAGGCATCAAAAGTATTCAAGTCTGCCATCTTCCCAGCAACATAACAACCTGGGACAACAAATTTAGCTATCTTTTTGAAAACTTCCGGACACTCCTCTTTCCACCACAATATTTTCGGACCATGGGCATATGTAGGCGGACAGCCGGTCTTCTTCAGTACTTCCTTTCCGGCTCTTCTCTGCATTAGCTGAATATAAGGTTCACAACGAGTATCAAGCCAGGAATCATAACGAGCTACCGGATTCCAATCATTATCAATCATTCCAATTCCTGACATCTGACCATCTATTGTTATAGCAGCTACTTCTTCCGGTCTTATATCTGCTTTTTCCATTACTCGACCGATAGTTTTTAATGCTGAACTGTAAAAACCCTCAAGTTCCTGCTCGACCCAACCAGGCTTTGGATAATAGAGCAAAGACTCTTCGTAGGCCTGAGCTAATAGAACTCCTTCTGTGTCAAAAAGACCAGTTTTTGTACCTGCAGTTCCAATGTCTACACCAATTAGATAATCTCCCATATAGTCAACCTCCTTAAAAATTGACTTTCTTAGCTACTTCGCAGTATAACCTCCATCAATAGAAAGGACAGAACCGGTTGCGTATCCTAAATTATCAGAAGCCATAGCTAAAATAGCTGCTGCTATCTCTTCTGGTCTTCCTAGTCTATTTAAGGGGCGGCATTCTTCAAGTTTACGTCTTTCCTTTTCTGGATCTTTAGATTTTTTTAAAGCATTTTTAACTAGTGGAGTTTCTGTTGTTCCCGGACACACTGCGTTAACCCGCACGCCTTGCCTTCCGAAGTCTACAGCCATACTTTTAGTTAGAGAAATAACTCCTGCTTTGGAAGCATTATAAGCCACCTGACCAGCAATACCCACCAGACCAGCTTCAGAAGCAACATTAATCACTACACCACCATTCCCCCTAAGCATAACAGGTATGACATAATGGGAACAAAAATACACCCCTTTTAGATTTACAGCTATCACTTTATCCCATTCTTCCTCAGGCGTTTCGATTACATCACCTTGATAATAGATTCCAGCATTATTAACTAAAATATCTATCCTGCCAAATCTCTTGGTGACTTCTTTAACCATATTCTTTACACTTTCGCTGTTGGCCACGTTTATTTCAATAAAAAAGGCATCCCCACCAATTAAAGAACTAGTCTGTTTACCTTTTTTAACATCAATATCAGCTACCACAACCCTGGCATCTTTTTCTGCAAAAGCTATAGCTGTCGCTCTACCAATTCCCGCAGCAGCCCCAGTAATTATCACCACTTTATCTTTAAAATTCACGGTTTTACCTCCTTTAATACAAATCGTTTAAGTATCTATACAAAAAAATGTTAATTATGCAATCTTTAAACTTATTGAACTTCAGGTAATAAGTTCAAAATATTTTAAGCCCATTATACTTTCAGCAGCATATTGATCGAAAATATTCTCTGAAACTCCTCCTTCAAGAGCAAGGTAAGGATCAGAAACTGGTGGTAATGGCTCTAAAGTCAATGCATATTGATAATTTATTTCCTTCAATGCTTTAATAAGCGCTTTAAAGTTTATATGTCCTCTTCCTACTGAACACCGATTACTATCTGCTATATGAACATTAATCAGGTTGTTACCAGCTATTCTAATTGCTTCTGGTATATCTCGCTCCTCTATATTCATATGAAAAGTATCGGCCATAATTTTTACATGACTTGAATTTACCTCACGGGCATAATATAAAGCATCCTGAACGCTATTGACCAAATAAGTTTCATACCTATTTATCGGCTCTATTGCCAGCAAAATATCTTTTTTCTCCGCATATTTCGCTACTTCCTGAACTGCCTTTACAGAATTTTTCCAGTCTTCTTTTTTACTTAGAGAGGGAGCTAATTTTGATACTGCAGCTGGAACAACAATAACAAGTTTCGCACTTATCAACTTGGCATAATCTATACACTTGAACAAATATATAATAGTCTGTTCCCTGATCTTCTTATCTGATGAAGCCAGATCCCTTTTTATCTCTTCTTTCCATAGATACATTCCAGCAATAGAAGAAACTTCAAGCCCATACTGCTGTAACATTTTTTTAACCTTTTTAGGTTCATATTTTTCTTTATCGGGTTCTCCTTCAAGTTCTACCGCATCATATTCGTACTTTACTAATCTTTGAAGGCTCTTTTCTAAATCTTCCGTTGCATATATCCAGTTACTGATAGAATATTGCATATTTCTACCTCTCAAAGCTAACTACGATTTTCATATTATTATTAAAAACTGAAATATCCTCAAAAATAGTACTTAGTTCTTCAACGCCTATTTTTTTAGTTATTATTTTTTTTAGATTACACCCAGCATTTTGAGATAGTTTTACAGTCTGTCTAAATTGTTTTAGAGAAGCCCCTGTAGTTCCAGTAATTTTTAGCTGTTTATAGTGAATTATATTTGAATTCAATTTAATTTCTTCTTTTCCTACAGGCAAACCAGCAAAGAAGTTAATTTTGCCATTTATTGCTACCAATTCCAAAGCTTCTTCTTGTATTTCTGGAACTGAAGCAGCAGTAATTATATTGTCCACCCCAATTCCATTGGTTAAACTCATTATTGTTTTTTTTATCCCGGAGTCACTCTTAACTATGTAGTCCGCTCCAAATCCCTGACTAAGTTTTAGACGTTTCTCATCGACATCTGTGACAATGGTCATTCCAATTCCTAAGTGCTTATTCAAAATTAAATGCAGGATTCCCATTGGACCGGCTCCAAAAATCAATAAACTCTCTCCCGGCCTCACATTTAGGGACTCATAAGCGTTATAACAACAAGACAATGGTTCAATTACTGCAGCTTCTTCGTGACTAAGCGATTTCGGTATTTCAACTAAATTCCCATGCTTGACTGCAATTTCAGGAATTTTCACATATTCAGCAAACCCCCCAGGCCAACTAATACCAAAAGCATTATAGTCTAAACATAATTGTTCAAGACCTTTTCTACAGACTTCACAGAAACCACAGCCGACATTTGGTGCTAAAGCAATACGCATTCCTTTTTCGTAGTAATCTACTTTTTTCCCAACTTCTTCAATTACTCCTGATATTTCATGGCCTAATATCTGCTCATTTTTTTCTTTAATTTTAAAATGTCCGTACTCATATATTTTTCGATCTGTGCCGCAAATTGAGCAAGCTTTTACTTTTAATAGCACCTCATTGTCGCCTATTTCTGGTTTAGGAATATTCCTTATCTCAATATTTTTCTTTCCCTTATAGACCGCAGCTAACACAATTATTTTCTCCTCTATAAAATTTAGGTTAATATAAATAGTTTATAGTTTAACTGGTTGACCAGTCTTGATTGATTTATTTGCTGCAATAACTATTTCAATCGCTTTTTTTCCATCCTCAATACTAACTTTTGGTTCTTTATTATTTAATATACAATTAGCAAAATACTTATCTTCCTCTAAGTATGCATCTTTGAATAAAATCCTCCAGCTTCGATTGCCTTCTTTAATTAGTTGACTCTTATTATTCCAAACCAAAACCGAGTAAGCCTGTTTGGAACCTATTTGTAGCATTCCCTCTGTTCCTAAGATTTCCATCCTCGCATCATAACCATATGTAGCAGGACAACATCCATCAATCATGCCTAAAACTCCATTTTTAAACCTTAAACTAACCGCAGCAGTATCATAGAAATCAGGATATTCTTCTTTATATTGGGGACATTTAAAATTATCAGCTATAGCATATACTTGTTCATAATCACTGCCAACCAACCACCTCATAGAATCAAAATCATGACTGTTAACCTCGGCTAAAAGTCCATTGCTTCTTTTTACATCACAATACCACTTCGGGGGTAAACCTGGCCCTCGTCCTACTGATTTTACAAGAATGGGGGTCCCTATTTCTCCTTGTTCAATAATTTTTTTAGCTTTTAAGAAATTTTGATCAAATCTCCTCATAAATCCAATTTGAAACTTCACCTGATTTCTTCTTACTGCTTTTTCCATTTGATTTGCTTCTTCTAAAGTGGAAGAAAGTGGTTTTTCGCAGAATATATGCTTCCCCGCTTCAGCTGCTTTAATAACAGCCTCAGCGTGAACGAAAGTCGGCGCTCCTATACAAACTGCATCAAATTCTACACATGCTAATGCTTCTTCAAATTCAATAAAAAAATTTTTAGCACTTAATTCTCTTGCCGCTTCCTCAGCAACTTTTTTATTAGTATCAACAACTGCAACGATTTCTGCATTAGATATTTCAAATTCATAGTTTCTTGCATGAACCATTCCTGCTCTACCAGC
>JAHIPJ010000158.1 GCA_018894445.1 Actinomycetota bacterium | reverse complement strand
TATGTATAGCTTATATCTTTAAGCCCAAACTCCCGGCCATTGCTAAGAAGTATTAAGAAATCCCCGGCATTATTACCCCCGGTAACTATCATTATATCTTCAATCCCTGCACTTACCAGAGTCCTGATAGGATAGTAAATCATTGGCTTGTCATATACCGGTAGCAAATGCTTGTTTGTAACTTTGGTGCATGGCATAAGGCGTGTCCCCAGTCCACCTGCCAGTATAACTCCTTTCATAATATCTATATTCACTCTCCTTTAGATAAATTTATTTATCATATAAAAAATAAAAATTGCCGCAGAAAGACAAATGCAGTATACGGCAAATATGTTTAGATTCCTTTTTTTTGTTAAATAAACAATAAACTTTATGGCAAACAGCCCTGCAAGGTAAGAGGAGAAAAATCCTGCCACAAGGTTTTGGACCACATGCAGATTATTATTGCCAAAAATAATGCCGGAAGAACGGTAAAGTTCAAATATAAAGGAACCGAAAATAACCGGAATTGAAAGCAAAAATGAAAATTTGACTGCCTCACCTCTCCTTATCCCAAAAAACCTGGCAAAGGATATGGTAGCTCCTGATCTTGAAACTCCGGGTAAAATGGCCACAGCCTGTCCTAATCCGACCATTACTGCTATAGGAAGATTGAATCTTACTTTTTTCCTGCCGCTTCCTTTAACCTCGATATCACTGGTCAGCCCGCTTTCCATGACTTCTTTACTTGTGCCGTAAGAATATTTATTATTACTGATATCCTGGCTATTGCCATTGCTATTAGAAAGCCCCGCTTCAATACGTTTTCCTTTGAGTTCACCCAGCCACAAAAACAGTGCGGTAACAAGTAGGAATATCGCTACTGCCATAGGCTTGCTAAATAAGCTCTCCACGTAGTCATCCAGGAAAAATCCGGCAACTGCAGCAGGGATACTGGCTATTATTAAAAAAATGCCTATCTTAAAATTACCTGAAGTCCTCTTATTCCTAATAAAAATACCTAAAATTACCGCTCTTATGATTCTGAAGATTTCTTTATAAAAAACAGTGACCACTGCAGCAAGCGTAGCAAAATGGACCGTAACCGTAAAGTAGAGCGGTATATAATCCCAGTTAAAAAAATAAGGGAAAACTACCAGATGACCGGAACTGCTTATGGGAAAAAATTCGGTAATGCCCTGAATTATACCTAAAACAATTGACTGTAATATGTTCAACTTATATAATAGTTAAAATTTTGTTTAAATAATTTATAATTAGTTTTTAAATATAGCATAAAATAATTAAAAATAAAAAAACTCAATATGGACTCATCAAATTTTTTTGAATTTTTATCACCGAGAATAGCAACTTTTTTTACGGCTATGATTCCTATCGGTGAACTACGTGCATCTATTCCCATTGCACTTTCGGCCTACGGAATGAATGTTTTTGAGACTTATATAATATCGGTTCTGGGAAATATGATACCGGTAGCTGCCATATTGTGGATTCTGGAGCCGGTATCAAAATTTCTTATGAATAGATTTAAAATCGCCCGCAGATTTTTTACGTGGCTCTTTAATTATACAAGAAGGCGCCATTCAAAAAGATTCGAAAAATATGAGGGTTATGCACTGGCAGGGTTTGTGGCAATACCTCTTCCAATTACCGGTGGCTGGACGGGAGCGTTAATTGCCTTCGTTTTCGGTATACCCCCTAAAAGAGCCGTCCTGCATATTCTTATCGGGGTGTTGATGGCCGGAGTAATAGTAACCATAGTATGTAAGACAGTAGGCTACATAAGATTTATTACTGCCGGTTAAATATGTCGTAATAGCCTGTTAAACACATCGTAATAAATATATGAGATAATATATAACTCACACACATATATAAATATCTAGATAATATAATTGTATACACTTAAAATCCAGGCAGATTCTTTTTGTGGTTTTAATAGGTTAAAATATAAATTATTTTCCGCTAACCATTATATCTCTTACCAAAAGCGAAGGACTTCCTATATATCCTCCCACAGGGATAAATCTTAAGTCATTTCCAACCTTTTTAATGCTCTTGCAGAAACTTAAAATATCAGTGGCAATAGTTACTTCTTTTACCGGATACTCCAAATTTCCTTTTTCTATCCATATTCCTTTGGCCCCCACACTCATCTGTCCGGAAATAGAATTAACGCCTGAATGAAGACCTATTATATCTATAATATAAAATCCTCTGTCAATATCACTCATAAGCTGGCTAAAATCAATATCTGACGGCTCAAGATAAAAGTTTGAAATGCCAACTTCTGGTGTCGAACGGTAGGAAGCTCTTACTGCATTACCTGTTGACAGGGTTTTATCCTTTCTTGCAGTATAGGTATTATAAAGATAAGTCTTCAGGTATCCATCTTCAAATACACAGGTTTTACCCTTGATTACTCCTTCCCCGTCAAATGGCTTTGAAGAAAGCCCGTCGGGTATGGTTCCGTCATCAAATATGTTTACATCAATGGAAAATATCTTCTTTCCTATCTTCCCTTCAAAAAGTGATTTTCTTTTTTGCACGGAATCTGCCGTAAGGCTTTCGGCAATAATACCCAGTAGTTGTGCCGAAACAACCGGATCCAGAAGAAGATCTACCCTCTGTGATTTGATTTTCCTCCCGCCCAGGATTGAAACAGACCGGCGGGCTGCTTTCTCCGCGACTTCTTCCAGATTAAGGTCAGCCGGTGTCCTGCCGCAGCCAAAAAAATCCCCGGTGGAAGTATCCCCGTTTTGCTTAGAAATTGCATTTACATAAATAAAGCAGGTTGTTGTCTTATACCTGTCACAAAATCCGGCCGAGTTTAAAATCGCTGTTTCATAAATACTGTCATTGTACGTAACATTATCAATGTCAACTATTCTTGTATCTTTACTTTTTGTTAAAGTCTCCAATCTCTTTGCAAGTGTAACCTTGCTTTCTATATCATAGTCCAGAAAATCCTCCCGGAATAATAACTTATCGCCTATAAGTTTCTGTTTAAAGGTGAATTCTTCTTCCCTGGGCAGATAATTATAATCCTCTCTTTCGGTAATTTTGCAGTTGGATACAGCCTTCCGGATACAGTCTTCAATACTTGCTTCATCAAGCACAGTGGTATATGCATATCCTATTGATTTATCATTAAAAATTCTAATACCTATGCCAATCGAATCCGAAAACGACAGCGTTTCTATTTTTCCTTTAAAAATTTCTATTTCATTTTCTACAGAGCTTGCAGTAAAAATCTCAAATTCATCCACCTTATACTTATTTATCCTAAAAGCGGCATCCTTGCATATTTTTATTAACTTTTCGCCTCTAATCATATAACTTTTACTGTCCTGCATTCTAATCCCTTGTGCCTCCTATGGTAATCTTATCTATTTTTATGGTTGGCTGGCCCACTTCATTTGAAATTAACTGGCCGCTTTTTCCGCAAAAGCCCGGAGCAAAATCCAGATTATTCCCCACCGCTTCAATTCTTTTTAGGATTTCCGGACCATTCCCGATTAAAGTGGCATCCTTTATGGGAAAACTAATTTTGCCGTTTTCTATAAGGTAGCCTTCGCTTATTCCAAATACAAAATCTCCTGTTGCCGGATCAACCTGGCCGCCAGCAAATTCCCTGGCATATATGCCTTTATTTATAGATTTTATAATTGATCCGCTGTCTTCATCTCTACTTTCTATATAGGTATTACTCATTCTTGGAACAGGAACATGTCTGAAAGACTGCCTCCTGCCATTACCGGTTTGTTTTGCTCCCAGTTTTTTTGATGTTCGCAGGTCATAAATATAACTCTGCAGAATTCCATCTTTTATCAGCACTGTCTTTGAAGAAGGGTAACCTTCATCATCAAATTTATATGAACCCCACCGGTACTTGAGCGTGGAATCATCAACTGCAGTTACCGCATCGCTTGCAATCTTCTTACCTATTTTATCCTTGAATACCGAGGCATTCTTCATTACAGCATCCGCTTCCAGACCATGGCCGCATGCTTCATGAAAAATAACCCCACCGAATGCCGGTCCTAGCACCACCGGTAGCTCACCTGAAGGCGCATTTACGGCATCAAGCATATCAACCGCAATTTTAGAAGCCTCGCGGGCCAAATTTTCAGGATTCTTAAAATCAAATGCTTCATAGCCGCTTGTTCTTGCCAGTGATTTATAACCTGTCCTTACATCCTTTCTTTTTCTGGCTACCACATTTACTGCCAGAAAAGTTTTTACCATTTTTTCAAATGAAAAGGCACCATAAGAATTTGCAATATATATTTCCTCCTCGGCATCAGAAAGAGCCGATGTAACCTGGATGATGGTGGGGCTAAAATCTCTTGAACTTTTGTCAACCGCCTCAAGGGTATTTTTCTTACTCCCGGGATGAACCTTACCAGGGAATTTTTTTATATTTGTATTATAGGAGCTTTTAGTTTCAGTAAGATTTAAAACCTTAAGGGAGCTGCTTCCATTTATTGCGGAGCTTAAAACTTTTGCCGCATTCAGTAATTTATTCTTCTCAAGTGAATCTACATAGGCATAAAAAGTACTGTCACCAACCCACAATCTCAATCCACAGCCTAATTCATAACCACTACTTGAGTTCTCAATTTTACTATCTTCCAATCGTAAATTATTGAAGACTCTTCTTTGTACAAAAATTTCTGAAAAATCAGCACCATTTTTAAGTAAGGTATTTAAAATCTCTTTGGTAAGTCTATCTTCAATCAATATAATCCAGTTTCCTATCTAGGATAGGTCTTCTTCAACTTTTTTTGCAGTATCTTTTCCCTTTTCAATCACTTTTTTTATTTTCTTCCTGGCTTTTCCGGCTTTAGAACTTAAAACCTTGGAAAATCCTGAGATTTTTTCCTTGCCTTTTTCGATAAATTCTTCACTTCTGCTTTTTATCTCCGCCAGCTTGCTTTTACCACTATCTACATATTCCTTAGTTCTTCCAACGGCTATATCAAAACCTGCTTTACTCTTTTCGATTAGCTCTTCACTCTTTTCTTTTATTTCTTTTCTTGTTTCTTTCCCTGACTTAGGAGCAAATAAAATTCCAATTACAAAACCTGCAGATAGACCGACAAGTAATGATGCCATTATACCCAAAAAGCTACTTTTTCCATTAGTTTTCTCTTTTTCTACATTCATTTTTCATCCTCCTTTTTTTTACCTTCAGCACCAGCTTTTGAAAGACCGCTGAATAACCCTGCTGAAGCACTTATTATTTTAATTATAGGACTGGTTATCAGAATCCGGGCAAGCCTTATAACTTTTTCAAGCTGCTCTACTATTGAACTAATACTCTGGGTAAGATCCGCAATTGAGCTGACCTCTGTATTAAGGTTAGTTATGGTGTCATTTAATTTCTCGACAATGGGAACCAGACTCTCATTTAGCTTTCCCGCCATATATTTAATCTTATTTATTAATTTAAATAATGGTATGGCAATAATTATTGCTACTATTGCAAAAGCAGAAATTAAAATTATTGAAACCAGACCTGCTATTTCTAATGATGTCATATTAACCTCTTGGATTTAATATAAAATAATCAAATAACATTATATATATTTTTTTTCTTTTATTCAAAAAAAAATAAATTTAATTTATAATGAGTTACTAATAAGTTTGCGGTTAAGACTTAATAAAAGAAAAAAGTGAGGAAAAAGCAATATGAAATCTAAAATACCAGCTATTAATTTATTAATAATAGTCATAACATCATTATTTTTAATTTTAACTTTTATATCCTGCTCGCCCCGTATAACTGATAAGATAGATGTCACAGAAGAAGAATCAGAAGGTATTTCAGAAGAAGAAGTTAAAGAACTGGAAGAAGAAGTGGTTGATGTAGTAGATTATGAAAGTGCTCAAGTGGGTGCTGAAATAAAAGGGTATATACCATCTTTTTTATGTACCGACAGTGATAACTATATAAAAATTGAAATTACAAATACCTCAGATTTTACCTGGAGGAGCAGTGGAGAGAATATGGTTAGAATCGGTTATCATTATTACGGCCAAGATGTAGAAAATTCACAATATATTGAATATAATAAAGCTACCAGAACCATCCTTCCTTATAATGTAGAACCAGGTGAAAACGCTGAAATAGAAGTATTAATAAATGATATAACCCATAAAGGTATTTATGTATTGCAGATTGATCTTGTTCTGGAGGGTTTTTACTGGTTTTCAGCAAAAGATGTTCCTATGCTTGAGGGTAGAACTTACTTTGGCTCCTGCACAGATTAGAATCTAAGTGAATATTATTTAATATAAATAGAAATGGAAATCTCTACATTTAACGAGTCAGCATTAAAATTATTTGCCAGTGCAATATCTACATTAATAATTTTAGATTTTACCTTC
>JAHIPJ010000001.1 GCA_018894445.1 Actinomycetota bacterium | reverse complement strand
ATATTATCCGTAATTGTAATGGCAATAATTGGACTTATTGCCTGGCTGGGATTATCTTCCTTTGATATTGATATAAATAGTATGCTGGCAAGCCTTGGTTTAGGAAATATCAATATATCTGATTTCTTCGGTAGAGGAATGGTAATAGGTATTGTGATATCGATCGTCGGAGGCTTAATTGCTTCGGTATTCTATGCTGCTATTGGAACTTTATTTGTCTGGATAATGAATGTTGTTTTAAAAATCAGTGGCGGGATAGAATTAAGATTTTTACCGGAAAAAGAAGAAAAAATCATTATTAAAGAATCAGAATAGGTAGATAGCTTTTATTTTTTAAAATCAATTTACAGTTATATATTACGGTGGGTTTGCCTTGACAAAAGTATATTAAATTGTTATTTTGTCCTCTGTTAAAAATTCGGATGGGGCCTATAGCTCAGCTGGTTAGAGCGCATCCCTGATAAGGATGAGGCCTCTGGTTCGAGTCCAGATAGGCCCACCAGTTTCTTAAGTTGTGGGGGTGTAGCTCAGCTGGGAGAGCGCCTGCCTTGCAAGCAGGAGGTCAGCGGTTCGATCCCGCTCATCTCCACCAATTTTTTTATTATTGAATATAATTACTCCTGGTAAGATGAATTAAATGTGATATTCTGGATTTATGATTTCTATAATATCCCGGAAGATATTTTCTTATGCCGGCTAACCATATCTTTTAAAGTAATTGATTTAAACAGGAGGATTAAAAAAGAATGACTAACATCTGGCTGGAAGTATTTTTAGGTAAAATAGGAAAATATATTATCAGTTTTTTATCCAGGTATTACTACTTTATAATCCCGTTTGCAATTGCTTACGGGATCTTTTTGGCAATATCTTCATACAATCTTAAAAGAATTGAAAAAAAAGTTAACCTGGAAATATTGAATCAGGCTAAAGGTATTTTAAAAAAAGTCCCGGATATCAATTATGTAGATTTGGTTGACAGGATAAAAATTCCCTGGAAAAAGATTATAAAAACTTACTCTTTTTTTCCATATATTTCTCATGAATCAGATTTATGGGTAACCAGAACAAGCCTTATGGATGTAAGAGATATTATTATGCATAATGATAAAAAAATAAAATTGATCCTGGAAAGAAATGGGATTAATATTTTTGAGAAAAAATCAACCGTTCGAAAAAATTTATATACAGAGTATATCCACAGGATTACCAGAAGAAAAGAGAAGTAATAATTTTATAAAAATAAGTTAAATATAGGTTCTATAATTTTCAGTAGAATCCAGAAAAATATGTTGGAACTACCGCCAATACTTGAAAGCCTCTTGTAACCTTCTACTAACTCTATATTATATTTCAGGAAGAATTTGGTAAATAAATCTCCCATACCGGTTGTTATCCACAGTATTATTGGAATTATAATTACTGCTGAAATAAGACTTCTAAATATATCACCTTTTGACGGAGCTATGACCCATAATAGTATAAATGGAATCATTATGAGGTCAGCTTTTGGGAGCACAGCATTTCCCGGAAGAATGGTTGAAACGTAAACGGTCAGAGGTATTATAATAACTGATAACATAATTATAGAAGGTTGACCGACTAAAACTATAGGATCCAGACCAATGTACAACTCTCTTTTTGTAATTCTTCGGCTTATAAAACTTTTTATATCATTTATAGTAGGAACTAAGCCCTTTAGAAGCAGGTTTACTGACCTGGGAAGCAGTATCATAATAATAGATAATGTTAAACCGCTTGATAGGGCATATAGAAGATTTGGACCTAAGTTTAAATAAAAATTCTTATACCTTGTAATTGCACCAATTATAAATCCCAGGATAAATCCCATTATCATAGGTTCTGAAACGACTCCGAGCTTATACTGAATTTCTTCATAAAAGACATGGACTCTCCTGATAAATGGAATCTTGTTAAAGATAACATTAATAAGATGTGAAACAGGTGCCCAGCAAATAATTTGAGCCTGTGGGGTAGATATACCCTTCAAGCCAAAATAACTTTCAATATATGTTGCATAAATATCTGATAGTACAAGGGTTATGGCAGCAACTATCATTGCAATCAGTATTCCTATCCATTTTATTTCTGTAATTGCAAAAATAATCGAGCCTACCAGCAGGAAACTCCAATAGTTCCAGAAATCTATATTTATAGTCCTGGTAAATCTCAAAGAGAGCATAATGAGATTTAGAATTACTATAGCTATTATTATTTGCAAAATTATAGGAGAGTTTAGAATGACTGCTTTGGAAACAAACCACCCTGTGTCAATAATTTCAAATTTTTTTGAAGAATTTATCAGTATTGTATTGGTAATAGACCCAAAGAAATTTACAAAAAGAGTAAGCAGTACAGAAAGACTGACGAGTCCAATAAGTATGAATGCGCAATTTTTTAAGTTCTTAAGCGGTTTTCTGGTGATAATGAGGCTTATTATAAATAATGTGGCCGGAATTAAAATAACCGGTCCTAATTCTATTATATAATTAATAACTCTATAAGTATTTGACATAAAATAAAATTTCTAAGTTTTTAATGATGTTTTATTATACTTACTATTTGATATAAAATGAAGGGAACACTTATGAATGATTTTAATACTAACCTGTTTTCTGAAGCAGTTAGTAGGAGTAAGGAAAATTTTGTGAATATTTATAATAAAATGTTTGAAGAATTAACAAGCAGGGACATTGGCAGTATTGTAAGCCGTGCAAATTGCAGGCTAATGGATAATAAAAGGATTAAATTAAGTTTTTTTAAAAAAGAAATCATAGTGGATTTAAATAAAAAGAAAATCTATTTCCTTAAAAGTGGGGGATCAGACGAAGAAGAACCTTTAGATATGTACTCATCCTCTCTTATTTTACATTATTTACTTAATGCGGATGGGACCCCGCCTGCCAATAATTGGATATCTTACAGGGAACTTCCCGGAGGGCTTTTTTACTGGCAAACAATACCTAAAGTACTGGAACCTTTGGTTAAAAAATATGAAAATAATGGTGAAGGGTTTCTAAAAAAGACATTTGAAATTGGCGGAGAAAAATATGCTCAATTTAAATTTGGTTCAGTTATTTACCCGTTTAAAATGTTTCCTGTTCTTATGATTTTTGATGAGAAAAGTATGGAATTTGAAGCAAATATCAGGGTACTCTTTGATGGAAGTGCCCATCATTATTTAAAAACCGATGTGGTTAAACTAATCATAATTTATATAGTTAAAAAGCTTTGTAACCAGTAAAAACCCCCCTTGAAATTTTGGATTTTTTTTTATATAATATTAAACTAATGTTCGACTGTCGCACAATTGTGCAATTTCTTTTTTAAAAATAAGTTATGAACAATATAGAAAGAAAAAAATTCTTATCCAAGATTGCAAGGCTTTATTATTCAGAAAGATTAACCCAGCAGGAGATTGCAGGTAGATTAAATATTTCAAGAACAAAGGTTTCCAGATATTTAGATGAGGCAAGGAAAGATAAGATTGTAGAAATAAAAATAAACTTGCCAGAAGAGGATTATTCCAATCTTGAATATAGAATAGAAAAAAGTTTTAAGATAAAGGAATGTATTGTTGTGCCCACTTTTGAGAATAATGAAGAAATACTAAAGATGATGGCAGGCCCATTGAATAATTTATTCGAAAGGATATTGGCCGGTGGAAGCTATCTGGGAATCGGCTGGGGAAGCTCGCTTAAGACGATAGCGGATTATATTAATGTAAGCGGTAAGTCCGATATCAAAGTAGTGCCGATTATTGGAGGTCTTGGTAAAATAGGAACAGGAGTACATACCAATTCTGTTGCTAAGAATATTGCAGATAGGCTTGGCAGCATAAGTTATATGATACATTCTCCGGCTGTACTGGACAGTAAAGAGATAAGGGAGATTGTGGAAAATGACAGCAATACCAGGGAAATAATCAAGTTATATGAAAAAATTGATACTGCTCTGGTAGGTTTAAGCGACATAGGTCCGGATTCTACATTAATTAAAACAGGCAGTTTCAGTTTAGAAGAGTTTAAATATCTTGATAGTTTAGGAGTAGTAGGGGATGTTAATCTTATTTTCATAAATGAAAATGGTAAGCATGTTCCAAATAGGATAGATGAGAGAATTGTAAGAATTTCACCTGATAGATTAAAAAAAATTAAAAATGTTATAGGGGTTGCTTTTGGCAGGAGAAAATTAAAGGTTATTCTTGGCGCTTTAAGAGGTGGCCTGATTAACATTCTGTTTACTGACGAAGAAACAGCAGAAAATATTATTAATTCAGGATAAATTATGTGTAACGATTTAAAAGCTAAAAAGCTTTATATAAATATTGATGGATATAGAATGGAAGATAAATTTAATGAGCTGGATGACAGT
>JAHIPJ010000157.1 GCA_018894445.1 Actinomycetota bacterium | reverse complement strand
TTTCCTTTGAAGTAGGCTGTACAGATCAAAGTTATTTTTGTAAAGTTTTTAAGAAAATCGAGGGAATATCACCATATAAGTATAGGAAAACAATGAGAAAATAAGCAGAATAGCTTGCTTTTAAGATTATACAAATAATCCTTCAATTTCTATCATTGTAATATACATCCTCCGAACCCATTCCTCTGTGTGAGTAAA
Source organism: Actinomycetota bacterium (assembly GCA_018894445.1). GTDB lineage: Bacteria > Actinomycetota > Humimicrobiia > Humimicrobiales > Humimicrobiaceae > Hydromicrobium. Next base: position 1,933 of record JAHIPJ010000157.1, on the reverse strand, counting down.
TTAAATTGATAATAATATTGAATTAGCAAAATATCAACTAAAATAGCAATATACTACAATATTTCAGTAAATAATATTTATATAATTAGAACATTAGATTTTTTCTAAAATAACTAAAATATTTTTCTCCGCCGAATATTAATTATTCATGCTATTTTTAATAATTTATTATACGCTCACAAAATTTTTATAAATTATAAATAAAAATAATTAAAAATTATTCTTATACACAGAAACATAATAAAGAAATATATGTATAGGAATAATAAGGACGCCATAATACAATATTGACTGTAAGTTTAAATATAGAGATAGAGGAGGAAGATTAATCTGAAGGATAACAATCAAGAAATACTGCAAATCGAAGAATTAGAAGATGTTTATAAATTTCGTAAATATAATAATTTTTTGGATTTATTAGTAAAAGTCATAGCTATATCCTGGACAATATTCCAGGTGTATACTTCTGCTTTTGGCTTATTCCCATCATTAATTCAAAGACCATTAACTCTTGGATTTGGATTAATTCTTGCATTTTTATGTTACCGTACAAAATTTTCAAAAAATGATAAAAACAAATTACCTATTTATGATTTAATATTTATAATTTTAAGTGTCATCTGCATCACATACCTTATTATTAATTTTAAGGCTTTGGCAAATAGAGCCGCCGCTCCAACATCCACCGATATTATTTTAGGGATTATTGCAACATTAATAGTGTTAGAGGCAGCAAGAAGATCTATCGGAACACCATTAGTTATTGTAGCAATAGTCTTTATTTTATACGGCTTTTTAGGTCCTTATATGCCTATAATAATCGGTCATAGAGGATATTCAATAACCAGAATTACAGAGCATTTATTTTTAGCAACTGAAGGGATTTTTGGAGTCCCCTTATATGTTATGTCTACATATATATTTGCTTTTATACTTTTTGGCGCCTTCTTGCAAAGTACCGGAGGCGCGAAGCGTTTTATAACACTTGCTTATGCTTTAACCGGTGCTTCAAAAGGCGGACCGGCAAAAACTGCGGTTGTTGCGAGCGGCTTAATGGGAACAATTTCGGGAAGTTCTTTGGCTAATGTAGTAACTACAGGTTCTTTTACAATCCCTTTGATGAAAAAATTGGGCTATAAGCCTTCATTTGCAGGAGGCGTTGAAGCAGCCGCTTCTTCCGGCGGACAAATAATGCCTCCCATAATGGGTGCGGCAGCCTTTATAATGGTAGAGATGACTGGTATTCCCTATCTTCAAATTGTGAAAGCATCATTTATCCCGGCTACTTTATACTTTATTTCAATTTTTATTATGGTACATTTCGAAGCAGTTAGATTAGATTTAAAAGCAATACCCAGGAAAGATTTACCTGATATTAAAGAATCTATCAAAAATAGTTTGCCATTATTGATTCCTATTTCTACAATTATCTTTTTGTTAATTATGGGTTTTAGCCCTCTGAAGGCGGCATTATATTCCACTATTACCATGATAATAATGGTCAGTTTTAAAAAAGAAACAAGATTAAGCATTAAGGATATTCTCAGGACTTTTGAATTGGCTGCATATAATTCTATTTCAATCACAGCAGCTTGTGCCGTTTGTGGAATAATTATCGGGATAGTATCGTTGACTGGTGTAGGATTGAAATTCTCACAAATTATTTTAACTCTATCAGGAAATAATCTTTTTATTACTCTTTTGTTAACCACGATTACTTCAATAATATTAGGTATGGGTCTTCCTACAACTGCCAAATATATTGTTTTAGCTACTATAGCAGCACCAGTTTTAGTAAAATTAGGTGTACCTCTCATAGCAGCACACTTATTTATATTCTATTATGGAATAATAGCAGAAGTAACCCCGCCGGTTGCATTAACTTCTTATGCGGCTGCAGCAGTAGCTGGTAGTCCCAGTGTAGAAACTGCAT
>JAHIPJ010000012.1 GCA_018894445.1 Actinomycetota bacterium | reverse complement strand
TATTTGAAAAATTAGGAGCAAAGATTGAAGAGGCATCATTACCTCACACAGAATATTCTCTGCCCACCTATTACTTAATTGCAACTGCAGAAGCAAGCTCAAACTTAGCTCGATATGATGGAGTACAATATGGTTATAGAGTAGAAGACTATGAAGATCTGTCCTCTATGTATCAGAAGACCAGAAGCGAGGGTTTTGGTAATGAGGTTAAAAGAAGGATTATGTTAGGAACTTATGCTTTAAGTTCAGGATATTATGATGCCTATTACTTAAAGGCACAAAAAATTCGCACTCTGATTAAGGAGGATTTTGATAAAGCCTTTAGTAAATATGATATTCTTATTACTCCCACTTCTCCCACCCCTGCTTTTAAACTGAAGGAAAAAGTCGACGATCCTTTAACTATGTATTTGTCTGATATCTATACCATTCCTATTAATTTAGCCGGTATTCCAGCCATTTCCCTTAATTGTGGATATAGCAAGAATAATTTACCTATAGGTTTGCAAATTATCGGTAAGCATTTTGATGAAGGGACCATACTACGAGCAGCATATAACTTTGAACAAAATAATGATATAGAAAAGAAGAAGCCAGAGATGAATTTTCTGCAACAAAAAAGTATTTAGACAGATGTAGGGGCACGATGCATCGTGCCCACAGGAAAGAAAAAACAATAATGCAGAGGAAGGGCACAATTCATTGTGCCCCTACAAGGACTTGCTCAACCCTTACAATAAATAACTGACAAGTTATAATAAAAATTATAACAGGAGGAAATAGAATGAAAAAGGAAGTAGTAATTGGCTTAGAGGTCCATATTCAACTAATGACGAATGCTAAAATGTTCTGCCACTGCAGTACTGATTATATCGGTAAAGAGCCCAATACCAATACCTGCCCAGTATGTTTAGGTTTACCCGGTTCGCTCCCCGTACTTAATAAAAAAGTCTTGGAATTTGCTACGAGAACTGCTTTGGCTTTGAATTGTAAAATAAATCAAATAAGTAAATTTCACCGAAAAAACTATTTTTATCCCGACTTACCCAAAGCTTATCAGATTTCTCAATATGACCTCCCCTTAGGAGTAAATGGATATATGGAAATATCTCTTCCTGAAAGTGAGGAAAAACGTAAGATTGGGATTACTCGGGTTCACATTGAAGAAGATGCAGGTAAACTTATACATGAGGGAGATATTAATTCTTCATCTTATTCCCTGATAGATTATAACCGTTGTGGGATACCTTTAGCGGAAATTGTTACCGAACCAGACTTTTGTTCACCAGAGGAAGCAAGAATATTTTTGGTAAAATTAAGGAGTATAGTTCAGCACTTAGGAGTATGCGATGGAAATATGGAAGAAGGTTCATTGCGCTGTGATGCCAATGTTTCAGTGAGAGATGCGAAATCCGGTGCTTTAGGTACCAAGGCAGAAATAAAGAATATGAATTCTTTTAAGGCAGTCAAGAAAGCCTTGCAATTTGAAGTAAATCGACAAAAGAAACTTTTAAATGAAGGAGAAAAGGTAATTCAGGAAACAAGACATTGGGATGAGTCAGAAAATATTACAATCTCTATGAGGAGCAAAGAAGAGGCTCATGATTATCGATATTTCCCCGAACCAGATCTGCTACCCCTTCAGGTAGATTTAAAGATGATAGAAGAAATAAGAAAAAGTCTTCCAGAATTACCTGAAGCAAGAAAAGAACGTTTTATAAAGGACTATCAAATTCCTGAATATGATGTTGAAATATTAACCTCAAGTAAAGCTTTAGGTGATTATTATGAAAAGGCTTCTTCTTTGTATGCTAATACGAAAATTTTAAGTAATTGGATTATGGGTGAATTAATACGTTATTTAAATGAAAAGAAAATAGAGATAGAAGATTCTCCTATTTCTCCCGATAATTTAGTGGAGATGTTGAAATTAATAGATAAGGGAGTAATAAGTGGCAAAATGGCTAAGGGTGTCTTTGAAAAGATGTTTAAGACCGGAAAAGGCGCCTCTCAAATCGTGAAAGAAAGCGGAATTACTCAGATTACCGATAAAGGTGAATTATTTGAAGTGATAGATAAGGTGATCAATGAAAACCCTAAATCGATAGATGATTTTAACGAAGGGAAAGAAAAGGCCCTAAACTATTTAGTAGGCCAGGTTATGCGTTATACCAAAGGAAGGGCAAAGCCCGATTTTGTTTTTGAAGCTATAAAACAGAGGATAAAAAAAATATAAAACAAAAAGGGCACAATTCATTGTGCCCCTACAAAATTATAAAACGGGAATTCAGCATCTTATTATTTTTTCTTAAAAAGACTAAAGAACCTATCCTGGTATTGTTCGAATAATCCCCAGTTATCCAGTTCTTCTTTTAATTTAACCGGCTCCAATTCTCCTTTTTCCACTAATTTAAATAATTTTTCTATTTCTTCTCGGGCAGCTACCGGGACACCATATCTATCTTTA
>JAHIPJ010000156.1 GCA_018894445.1 Actinomycetota bacterium | reverse complement strand
TAAAATTAAAATTTAAGGAGGAGAAAAATGGGAATTTCAGACACAAATTTAAGCGCAAAAAAAGTTGGGAGTCTTGAGAAAATTTACGAAGGAGGAAAAAATTTAAAATATTTATATGACTTTAATCCAGGAAAAAAAATAATAATTACTGGTTCTTCTACTATAGATATAAGCGTTAAAGCAATCAAATTCCTTACTGGAAGAGTTTTTATTCTTAATTTATTTCAATTTAATTTTGAAGAATTTCTATCTTACCGGGATAAAGATTTGTATAATCTTTTAAAAAAATTCAAAGATGAATTGAAAATAGAAAAAGAAAAAATATTATTACCAGAGATGAGTTCTTCAGTGTTGGATATTTTTTATAAGTTATATGAGGAATTTGGCTTATACGGAGGTTATCCAAGAGTAGTTACTACTGAAAGTAAGACAGAAAAAATTGAAGTTCTAAAGAACATCTATAATATATTTTTTTTAAGAGAAGTAAAAGAAATTTTAAATTTAGCTGATGATTATAAATTAGTTAAATTATTAAAGGTTCTAGCCATCCAGGCAGGATCATTAATTAGTTATGATGATATTGGCAGTATATCAGGATTTAACTATATTCAATTAAAAAGGAATATAAATTTACTGGAAAAAACTTTTATTATTAAACAAATTCAACCTTATTTTACTAATAAATCTGTTGAAATAGTTAAAAATCCTAAAATATATTTTATTGACTGTGGTCTTAGAAATGTAATCTTACAGAATTTCAATAAAATAAACAGTAGAACAGACCAGGGTGCAACAAATGAAAATATTGTTTTTAGTGAATTACACAAAGAAGATTTGCAAATAAATTTTTGGAGAACAAAATCACAGGCAGAAGTAGATTTTATTATCGAGAAAACTGGGAAAATAATTCCTATTGAGATAAAAAGTAATTTGAAAAAATTTGTAGCTGGCAAGCCTATGTATAGTTTTATGAATAAATATAATGTTAAGTTTGGACTTATATTATCTGATAAATTGATAGGCAAAAAAACATCAAAGGATAAAAATATCATTTTTATTCCCTCTTGGTTTAGCTTCCTTGAGCTTATTTAAAATACAACTTTAAAAGGAAGAAGATACATTTGGAATATATACAGTTTCTAATTATAGGAATTATTGGAGGAATCATTGCTTGACTGGGTAAATTCTTTCTGTAATATTTAAGTAACATATTCGAATGATAGATTTTTTAAAATAATTCAAACGGGGATAGCTTATGAAGGGGAAAATGAAGGCACAGATATTTTACGGACCGGGAGATGTAAGATATGAAGACATAGATATACCGGAGATAGGCAATGATGAAGCACTGGTTAAAATAAAAAGTGCCCTTACCTGTGGTTCAGATCTGAAGACCTATAAGAGGGGCCATCCTGCTATGATAAAAAAGGCTTCAGTTTTTGGTCATGAATGGGCTGGTGATATTGTAGAAATAGGCAGAGGGGTGGATAATTTCAAAGTAGGCGATAGAGTAGTAGCAGTAAATAGTGTTCCATGTTATAAGTGTTATTACTGTAAACTTGAAAGATATTCTCTTTGCGAGAATCTGATATACAATAATGGTGCCTATGCAGAGTATATAAAGATACCAGGAAATATATTGAAAAAAAATACATATAGAATACCAGATAAAATAGATTACAGGGAAGCTGCGCTGTTAGAACCACTGGCTTGTGTGGTGCATGGCATAGAAGAGTCCAATATTAAAACTGATGATATGGTGGTGATTAACGGCGCAGGACCTATTGGACTTATGTTTATTGCCCTGGCCAAGCTAAAAGGCGCACTTGTGATATCGGTGGACTTATCAGATGAGAGACTGGGATATGCCAGGGAATTTGGAGCGGATTATATTGTTAACGGTACAAAGGTAGATGACCAGGTACAAGCAGTAAAAAATCTGACAGAAGGGGGCAGGGGAGTGGATGTAGCAGTTGATGCTACCGGAATCCCCGGAGTGTGGGAGATGACCATACTTATGGGCAGGAAAGGAGCGATTATAAATCTATTCGGGGGGTGCAAGCCTGACACTTCTATAAATATAGATACCGGACTGCTGCACTACTCAGAGCTTACTATAAAAGGAGTATACCACCATACTCCTTACTATGTAAAAAAAGCATTTGATCTAATAACCTCGGGACAGATTGATACTGTTAAATTTATAACTGCTGATATGCCCCTTGAAAAACTGGTAAGCGCGCTGGAGCTCATGGGTCAGCAGAAGGGTATAAAATATAATATTACAACATAATTATTATGAAAGCTTTGCTTTGCTATAATCAAAATGAATTTAAGCTGGAAGAAATAGACAGGCCAGGGATACTAAAGGATGAGATGTTGATAGAAATGATATATACTGGTCTATGCGGCTCTGATATTGTAAAGATATTTGACCCGGCAGTAAAAAAGCCGGCGGTCTTTGGGCATGAAGTAGTGGGAAGAGTAGTAGAAGCTGGGAAGAATATAACCAGGTTCAAATCAGGCGATGTAGTGGTGGCTGCTCATCACATACCCTGTTACCGGTGTCATTATTGTTTACATGGTAACCATTCAATGTGCAGACGCTTTAAAGAAACCAATATATATCCAGGTTCATTCTGCCAGTATATAAGGCTGTCAAAAGAACATATCAGGTATACTACTTTTAAAATCCCCCCAGACTCCAACCTTCTCGAAGCATTATTTATAGAACCCCTGGCCTGCTGTATCAGGGCTGTGGATAGAGTTACCTTCCGGAAAGATGATGTTTTTTCTGTAGTAGGAACCGGGATTATTGGAATGCTTTTTATCCAGTTAATAAAACTATCAGGTGGAAGGGTGGTGGCTATTGACCTGGATAATAACCGGTTATCTATGGCCAGATTTCTGGGAGCAGCATATACCATAAATCCGTCAAACCAGAATGTTGTCCAGGAAATTAAAGATATTACAGATATTGGTGTTGATATCGCAATACTTTCGGTAACCAATAAATATACACTGAATGATGCACTTTTATACTTAAGAGATGGGGGAACAGTTAATATTTTTGGAGCATCAGGAAAGGAAAGCAGGTTTGGAATTGATTTCGAGAGTGTATATAAAAGAGAACTGACCATAATGAGCTCTTACTCTGCTACTCCTGAGACATTAAGGCGCGCTTATGATATTATAGCCTCCAGGAAAATAAATTTATCCCCCCTGATATCAGAGATAATGCCGCTTTCAGATTTTAAAAAAGGCCTGGATCTGATGCTGAAAAGAAAAATATATAAGGCTATTTTTAAACTGTAGCAAAATGTATCAAATGTATCTTTTGTATAATTCTAAAAGCTTAATTTGATTTTTATGACAAATATGTTTCTAGATGAGGCAAAAATTAATATAAAATCAGGAAACGGTGGGAATGGTATAGTTACCTTTTTTAACTTAAAAGGTGGGCGCAGGAAAATTCCCAGTGGGGGAAACGGCGGAAAGGGTGGAGATGTAATAATAGAAGCCACCCGGGATTTAAGCACTTTGTATGTATTTAAAAAGAAGATACATTTCAAAGCTGAAAATGGTAAGAATGGAGAGCCCAATAATAGAAATGGTAAAGACGGAAAGGATTTGATTATAAAAGTCCCTGTAGGAACCATAATTAAGGATGTCAAGGAAAATATAATTGTTGATCTGGGAAGTCCCGGAGATGAAATTGTTATAGCTGAAGGTGGTATAGGCGGTAAGGGAAATTCAAGTTTCGTATCTTCAAATAGAAGGTTCCCTGCATTTGCGGAAATAGGTGAAATAATGGAAGATTTCTGGATTAATCTGGAGCTCAGGCTTGTGGCGGATGTAGCACTGGTTGGATTTCCAAATTCCGGTAAATCTACCATAATCAGCCGCATATCAGCAGCAAGACCAAAAATAGCAGATTATCCTTTCACCACTTTAACTCCTAATCTGGGTGTGGTGACTGTAGATGATGAAAACTTTGTGGTTACTGATGTCCCGGGTTTAATAAAAGATGCGCATAAGGGAATGGGTCTGGGGGATAAATTTTTAAGACATATAACCAGATCTATGATACTGGCAGTAGTTTTAGATGGGCAGAGGATTATAGATGAGAGACAGGACATCATTGAGACTTTTAATATTTTAAGAGAGGAGATAAGGCTATATAATATTGATGTATGCAAAAAAGATTATGTAGTTTTAATAAATAAGATTGACCTGGTTGCTGATAGTGATAAGTTAAATAAAATTAAGAAAGTTCTTGAAAATAAGAGCGGTAAGAGTGTTTTTTTAACATCAGCAATTACGGGACAGGGTCTTGATAAGTTAATCTGGGATTTATATAAGAAAGTGGCAAGGTACAGAGAGGAGCTCCAGAAAGATAAAGACATAGAGCTTAAAAAGCAGGAGAGAGTAAAAGTTTATAGCCTGGATAAAAGAAATCTGGAGATGGAAAAAATTAAAATTGAAAAAAATAATAATGAATATATCGTGAAGAATAAAAAATTAGAAAGACTGGTGGCTATGACTGATTTAGAGAATGAAGAAGCATTAGATTATTTAAAATATAGACTAAAAAAAATGGGGATTGCAGACAGGTTAAAAAAGATGGGCGTCAGTGAAGGAAGTACTGTAATTATCGGAAGCCTTGTTTTTTCACTTATTGAGTAAATTTTACTTGCGGGGTAATAAATGGGAAACAGAAAAAAGTACCTGAAAAATATTAAAAAAATGGTCATAAAAATAGGCTCCAGCAGTCTTACTTCGAAAGCAGGCGGGCTGGATAAAGTTAGTATGAAGAGATTTGTAAATGAAGTCAGCTCTCTAATCAAAAGAGGAATGGAAGTGATAATAGTTACCAGCGGAGCTATTGCTGCTGGTCTGGAGAATTTAAATATCAAAAAAAAGCCGGAAGATATAACTCTTCTTCAAGCTGCTGCTTCTATAGGTCAGGTAGAGCTTATGAGGTTGTACAGTAATTTTTTTTTAACAAGTGGTTTAAAGATAGGCCAGATACTGTTAACTCATGAGGATACTACCAGAAGAAAGCAGTATCTTAATATTAAAAATACCATAAAAAAATTAATCAGTTTAAATATTGTCCCTGTAATTAATGAAAATGACAGCGTAGCTGTAGATGAAATAAAATTTGGAGATAATGACGAGCTGGCTGCTCTGGTTGCAATTCTAGCAGAATCAGATATTTTAATAATTTTAACTGATATTGACGGAATGTACGATAAAAACCCCAGGATTTATAGTGACGCGAAGCTAATTTCGTATATAGATAAAATAAATGAAGATATTGAAAAAGCAGCCGGGGGAATCGGCTCAACTTATGGCATTGGTGGAATGGGATCCAAAATAAAAGCTGCAAAAATTTGTTCTTTTTCTGGTATAAAAACAATAATTGCAAATAGCAAAAGGAAAAATATTTTAAATAAAATTATCGCTGGTGAAGACGTAGGGACTTTCTTTGCCCCGCAGACCGTAAAGAAGGTAAAAAGTATAAAGAAATGGATAGCTTTCGGCATGAAAACCAAAGGCGGTATAGTTATTGACAGGGGAGCAGAAGAAGCTGTGTTAAATAAAGGTAAAAGCATACTGGCAGTTGGTGTGGTAAAGGTTGACGGTAAGTTTAATAAAGGCGATACATTGAAGGTATTTTCACTTGACAGTAAATTGATTGCCAAGGGAATTAGCAACTTTTCAAGTGAGGATATAGAAAAAATAAAGGGGAAAAACAGAGATAAGATTTTATCTGAATTTGATACTTCGATGTGTAGTGAAGTAATCCACAGGGATTGTCTGGTAGTTTTTAAGGAATGATTTTAACCAGCTGTTTTGTGTTATAATAACTAAAAGCTGGAGGAATTTATGGATATAGTTTTAGAAATAGCAAAAAGGGCAAAAGAAAATACAAAGTTTATCTCTAATGCAAATACGAAGATTAAAAACAAAATACTATCCGATATTTCAAAATATCTTATTGCCGGTACTGAAGAAATCATAAAAGAAAATAAAAAAGATTTAGAAATATCCACACAAGAAGGGATGTCTGATAGTTTACTGGATAGGTTAAAATTAGACAGGAAAAGAATAGAAAAAAAAGCAGAAAGTATAGACAAGGTTATCAAATTCACCGATCCTGTAGGGGAAGTAGTTTTTGGATATAATCTTCCCAATGGCTTGATTCTGAAGAATATCAGGGTACCTCTGGGAGTTGTGGGAATAATATATGAAGCCAGGCCTGATGTTACTATTGATGCTTCGGTTCTGTGCCTTAAAGCAGGAAATTGTATTATTCTAAGGGGAAGTTCCCATGCACTTAATACCAATAAAAAATTGGTCCAGGTAATGGGCAGGGCTCTAAAAGATAATGATTTTCCGGAAAGCATAATACAGATTATCCCATCCACTGATAGGGAAGATGCGGTCAGGCTAATGCAACTCCGGCGATACATAGATGTTCTTATCCCAAGAGGGGGTAAGAGCTTGATTGAAAGTGTGGTAGAAAATTCAAAAGTGCCTGTGATTGAAACAGGAATTGGAAATTGTCATGTTTATATTGATAATGCATTGGAAAATATTAGCATGGACAAAATTGCAGAAATAGTAATAAATGCAAAGACGCAGCGGCCAAGCGTTTGTAATGCGGCTGAAAAATTGCTGGTACATAAAGATGTTGCCAAAAAAATACTGCCTGCAGTGCTTAAAAAACTTGAAGAAAAAAATGTAAAGCTTCTGGGGTGCAGTATATCTAAAGAAATATATTCATCTATCGGGTTAGCTTCGGAAGAAGACTGGTATGAGGAATATCTGGATTATAAAATGGCAGTTAAAGTGGTTGACAGCATTGAAGAGGCAGTAATGCATATAAATAAATATGGCTCTCATCATACTGAAACTATAATTACATCAAACTACCAGAATTCAATTTATTTTACCAGGGAAATAGATTCAGCAGCTGTTTTTGTTAATGCTTCTACAAGGTTTACAGATGGTGAGCAGTTTGGGATGGGAGCGGAAATCGGTATAAGCACCCAGAAACTCCACTGGCGGGGACCTATGGGGTTAAGAGAACTTACTACTAATAAGTTTATAGTATTAGGTGAGGGTCAGATAAGGGAATAAAATGGAAAAAAGCAGTAAATTTTATAAAAAAATTGGAATTATGGGAGGGACATTTAATCCCATCCATCATGGTCATTTAGTTACTGCCCAGGAAGCACTAAGTCAATTTAAGCTGGATAAAGTAATTTTTATACCTACCGGTAACCCGCCGCATAAAATTGAAAATGAAGTAGCCAGTGCTGAAGATAGGTATACAATGACTGTTATTGCTACTTCTTCAAACAGTAATTTTTTTGTTTCAAGAATGGAAATAGACAGGAAAGGTGAGTCATATACTATAGATACGGTCCGGCAGCTAAGGAAAATATATGGCAAGAATTCGTTACTATATTTTATAACCGGTGCTGACGCCATTTTAGAGATACTTACCTGGAAGAATACCGATGAGATAGTTTCACTCTGCAAGTTTATAGCTGCAACCAGGCCAGGGTATAACCTGTCGCGTATAGAAGATTTAAGAAAAAGACTTTTTGGCAAAGCCGGGGCTACTGATGAGAAAATATATGTAATGGAGATACCAGCTCTTTCTATTTCTTCAACTGATATAAGAAATAGGGTAAAGCATAACAGGCCAATAGATTACCTACTTCCTGAGGGGGTTAGCAATTATATTTTAAAACATGAACTTTATAAATAGTTTTACTTTAACTGGAAAGCAAAAAGAATATCTTAAAGATTTGACTGAAAAGATTAAATCTATTATGTCTTCTTCATTATACCAGCATTCTATTAATACTTTAGAGTATGCGAGCACTATCGCACAGAAATATTTGTCTGATATAGAATTTTTTGATTTAGGTGTTGCATGTATACTGCATGATTACGGTAAAATATTCAATTATGAAGAGTTGGTGAAAATAGCAAAAGAAAATGAGCTTGAAGTTGGTAGTTTTGAATTAAATTCCACGCCATTATTGCACAGCTTCGTAGGTGATTATCTGGTCTTAAGGGATTTTAATGTTTCTAGCAGTAAGATATTAAAAGCAATTAAATTCCATGCGATCGGATATTGTAATATGAATCTCGCGGATAAGATTTTATTTATTGCTGACAAAGTTGAAAAAAGCAGGAATTATAATGGAGTAAAAAAACTTAGAGATCTTGCTTTAAAAAATATCAATTTATGCTTATTAGAGGTTTATAAAAATAATATAATGTATATTATAAAGAGAGATAGATTTTTACATCCTGATACAGTTAAAATTTGGAACAATATTTGTGGAGGTATTTAAAATGTCTTTTGATGAAGATGAAAAAAATTTTAAAGGTAGAGACCCTGGTGAGAGAGATTCTTATAACATGGATAATGGTGGCAAAAAGCCTCGCAATTCTGGAGATGACTTCTTTAAGGATGAAGATTTTGAACTTGAAAGTTATAAAGATGAAGAAGTAGAAAGTGAGGGATTTAGAAGTAAAAGAATAAAGGAGAAGCGGAAGAAGGGGAAAAAATTTTTTAGAATTATTGCTGTAATGCTTGCCCTGGTTGTAGTTGCAACAGGGGTAGTTTTTGGTTACCGGTATATTAAAAATAGATTTTTCTCCGAAGCGGAGATAACAGAAGAAAAGGGAATAAGTATACCTGAATCCCTTGAATTGGGAAAGGATATTAACTTAGTCATTGCCTGCGCGGGGGAGAATCTGCTGGAACCTGATGTTAATTCAATCATATTTTCAAGTTATTATAGCAGTGAGGAGAAATTGATTTCATTGTGCATCCCGGTAAACACATTGATGGATATACCGGGTATTGGTGCGGAATTGGTAGGCGAGTCAGTAAAGGTAGGGGGGATGGACTTGCTCAGCCTTACCCTGGAAAAGAATTTAGGTATGGATATGAAAATAGATTATTATATTCTTCTTGATGTTTACAATGTAGTCAATAAATTGGGCGGTATAGACCTTGAGTTAGATGAAGAAATTACAGTAAAAAACTATGATGATGGCTCGACTTTTAAACTGGAGAAAGGAAAAAACCCGGTTGATGGGACTAAAGCGGTTAATTTCCTTAAATATTTCAGCGGTAATGACAAGGAAGTCCTGATAGAAAATATTACAAAACAAAAATTACTTTTTGATGCAATTATAAGTAAAATTGCAGGTGAGAGTGATGAAAAACTGTCAGAAAACCTGAATTTAATTAAGGACTTTATGGACACTGATTTAAGTATGGAAGATAGATTAAAAATATTTTCCACATTCTCCAGTATAGAGTCCGATAAAAAATTATCTTATGCCCTGGTTGTATCATCACCTACAGAGCTGGAGGGGATGGGTATTGTATACATACCGGATGTTTCCGGGCTTGCCGAAATTTTTAAAAAAGAGGGGACCGCACCTGAAGAAGTGGCTGCTGTTGAGGAAACAGTTAATTTAACCATATTAAATGGTGTAGGAACTCCTGGTCTGGCTGTAGAAGTATCAGAACTTTTAAAAAGTCAGGTATTTGAGAGCGGTAAGAGCAAATATAATATACTTAAGGCAGAAAATGCAGATAATTTTAATTATGATACGACTGAGATTTTAGTATATTCTGGCCAGTCTTATGTAGTGGAAGCAGCAAATGATATAAAGAATATACTGGAAGTCGGAAATGTAACTCATAGAGAAGGTGAGAGCGCAAATTCAGATATTATTATAGTTCTGGGGGCTGATTATAAAACTAAGGCAGCGGAAAAAGCAGTTTCGGAAGAAGTTGCCCAGGTTATAAAAATCAATATTTTAAACGGAGAAGGTACGGCAAAACTGGCTTTTACGGCTAAGGGAATAATTGAAAGTTATTTTAATGAAGACGGAAAAATTCTAGAGGTTGTTGAAACTAAAGATGCCGATAACTGGAATTATACTCAGACTAAAATAATAATTTTTACCTCCGGAGAAGGAGTAAATACATTAGCCCAGCAATTGCAGGAAAGGCTGGGTGTGGGGGTAATAGAGTATTCGGATAATAATGTGGACAATGTGGATATCAGTATAATTTTAGGGAGTGATTATACAAATAAGTGATAAAAAGAATAGCAGAGACTGGTAATCAGAAATCAAAAGTGAAAGATATAATTACAGCGGTAAAGACAGTTGCCAGAATAGCAGATGAAAAAAAAGCGGATTATATAAAAATACTGGATATGAGATCCAGATTAATCATAACTGATTACTTCATAATAATCAGCGCAAAAAATACCAGATTAACCAGAAGGATAGAGGAAGAAATCTGTATTCATCTAAAAAACAATAACCGGTATCCTATTAATGTCAGTGGGCTGGCTGAAGGAAACTGGATTCTTGTTGATTATGATGATTTTGTAATCCATATTTTTACAGACGAGTTCATGGAATATTATAAGCTTGAAAGGCTATGGAAAGATTCTAAAGAAATAAAGTGGAAACAGAGTTAATTCAAGATATTTTAGATAGGACTAGAGATTGAAGAAAATGCCGGTGCATAAATTTTACAAACCGCGAGAAATAGAAGAAAAATTAACTAAAAAATGGGAAAAAGAAAAAATATATTCTCTTAAGTCTGATAAAGATGACCCGAAATATTATATTCTGGAGATGTTTCCTTATCCATCAGGAGAACCTCATATGGGTCATGCAAGAAATTATACCATTGGAGATGTTGTAGCGAGAGTTCTTTCAAGGAAAGGATACAATGTTCTTCACCCCATCGGGTTCGATGCCTTCGGGCTGCCTGCAGAAAATGCTGCTATAAAAGAAGGAATACATCCCCAAAAAAGCACCATGGCTAATATTGATAAAATGAGGAAAGCTCTTAAGCGGATGGGAATGAGTTATGATTTTAGTGATGAAATTATAACCTGTGATCCTGATTACTACAAATGGACCCAGTGGTTTTTCCTGCTGTTTTATAAAATGGGTCTTGTAGAAAAGAAAGAAGCTCCGGTTAATTGGTGTAATTCCTGCCAGACTGTTCTGGCAAACGAGCAGGTTATTTCAGGCAGATGTGAGAGATGTGAGAGTCTGGTTGAGAAACGGGTATTATCCCAGTGGTTTTTTAAAATCGCAGGTTATGCCGGGAGACTTCTTGATGATATGAAGCTTCTGGAAAAAGGATGGCCTGAGAGGGTTCTCACCATTCAGCAGAATTGGATTGGAAGAAGCGAAGGTGCTGTAGTTGATTTTAAGCTTGATGGCAGTGAAGATATTTCCATTCCAGTGTTTACTACCAGGCCGGATACATTATTTGGAGTTACTTTTTTTATCCTTGCACCTGAACATCCGCTTATAGACAAAATTGTAGTAGATGAAGAGTATAAAAAGGAAATTGAAAAGATTAAAAATATAATCTCCGGACAGAGCGACATTGAGCGGGGTTCGGCTGAAATTGAAAAAATAGGTTGTTTTACAGGGAGATATGTTATAAATTCTTTAAATGGCCAAAAGGTTCCCATATGGATTGCTAATTACGTGTTGCTGGAATACGGAACCGGCGCCATAATGGCAGTTCCTGCTCATGACCAGAGAGACTTTGAATTTGCATCAAAATATGGCATTCCAATAAAAGAAGTAATCTCCCCTGATGGGAAAAATCACCAAAAGCTTAGTACCGCGTATGACGGTGAAGGGATAATGATTAATTCCGGAATGTTCAGTGGCACCAGTTCAGAAAAAGGTAAAAAGGATGTGACTTCCTACCTTGAAGAAAATAATATGGGGAAATTTTATGTGAATTATAAATTAAGAGATTGGTTGATCTCAAGACAGAGATATTGGGGCGCGCCAATTCCTATTATTTACTGTGATAAGTGCGGGATAGTTCCGGTACCGGAGAAGGATTTACCGGTACTTCTTCCATATGATATAGATTTTAGGCCAAAAGGCTTATCCCCTCTATTTTATTGTGACGAGTTCGTAAATACTGTCTGTCCCAGGTGCGGTGGCAAAGCAAAGAGGGAAACAGATACAATGGATACTTTTGTTTGCTCCTCGTGGTATTTCTTGAGATACTGCAGTCCGCATAATGATGAGGCTGCTTTTGACAGCAAAGAAGTAGATTACTGGATGCCGGTGGATCAATACATAGGCGGAATAGAACATGCCTCCATGCATCTTATATACGCGAGATTTTTTATTAAAGTCCTGTATGACAGCGGACTGATAAAATTCAAGGAGCCTTTTATAAAATATTTTCCTCATGGTGTAGTAAATTTAGGTGGTCAGAAAATGTCAAAATCCAAAGGCAATATTGTCAATCCATCTGAAATTTACAACAGGTATGGTGCAGACACATTAAGACTATATATACTTTTTGTAGGGCCTGCTGATAGCCCGGTAGATTGGAGTGACAGTGGGGCAGAAGGAGCAAGCAGGTTTTTAACCAGAGTTTGGAGGCTTGTAGTTAAAAATATTGAGTTGATTGGAAGCATGAAGTTAATTGAAGATGAAAATGATATAAAAGCAGGAGATATTGCAATAAGTATTAAAGGTGAATTTAAAAATGGGAAATTAAGCGGCCTGGAGAGAGAATTATATAGAAAATTGCACCAGACCATAAAGAAGGTGACCAATGATATCCTGGTTAGGTTTAATTTTAATACTGCTATAAGCGCTATTATGGAGCTGGTTAATTTAATTTATAAATACCAGGAGGAAGTTACAACCGTTAAGAAAAATGTTGCTCTGGTAAAAGAAGTGACTGAGAAACTACTAATGCTTCTTTCCCCCATTACCCCGTTCATTGCTGAAGAATTATGGCTTAAGGCTGGAAATGAGAGAAGTATTCATAAAGTTTCATGGCCGGATTATGATCAGGAAATTGCCAGGGAAGAACTGGTTACTATTGTATTTCAGGTTAATGGAAAACTCAGAGACAGGATGGATCTGCCGGTAAGTACTCCTTCAGAAGAAATTGAAAAATATGCTTTCTCCTCTGAGAAGGTAAAAAATTTCACTGAGGGCAAAGAGATTATTAAAAAAATAGTAGTACCCAATAAGCTTATTAATATTGTAGTTAAAAATTAAAAGAACAGGTAAAATATATTATTTTTTATTATAAGCTTCTATCAGTTCCAGGATTGACCTGCAGAATGCAGGAAGGTCAGCAGGAATTCTGGAAGTCACAAGATTATCGTCAACCACAACTTCTCTATCCAGGTATTCTCCACCCGCATTTTTGAGATCTGTAGCTATTGACCTGTAACCGGTAACTTTCTTGCCCCTGATTATATCGGCTTCAACCAGCATCCATCCGCCATGACATATTGCTGCGATAATCTTTTGCTGGCGGAAAGCCCTTTTAACCAGGTCAACCATATTCTTTTGAATCCTCATTTTATCGGGTGCATTTCCGCCAGGGATAATTACTGCAACTACGTCGTCTAAATTAACCTGTGAAGCAGAAAGATCTGATTTAAAGACCACCCCAAATTTACCCTTATACTCTTTGTCTGCTTCCGGGCCTACAACTTTTACATCATAACCGGCTTCTTTAAACCTGTAATATGGATAGATTACCTCTTCGTCCCTGAATTCATTTTCTATCAGTAACAATAATTTTTTAGCCATGGTATACCTCTTTTTTTGAATTATCATTTCTTAAAGAAGTAATTATATTATCATTTTTGAAGGTTTATGACTTTTAGCCCTGGCTGTAAGTTTCATGACTTCTGATAAGAATTCACTGGCTTCCAGAATTTCTAAAAGCACAGGTTTTTTATCACCTGAAAAGTGAATAATAATAGGGCCTGTTTCCTCAGCATAATCTATTTTTTCATTTGAAAGTTCTAT
>JAHIPJ010000155.1 GCA_018894445.1 Actinomycetota bacterium | reverse complement strand
TTTGCGAGCAATTATTTTTTTCCTCTAAATCCATTTCCGGCTAACCTTTGCTAATATTTTAACTTTATTATAACCCATACCTTATGATTTTATAAAACAATTCCATATCCATATTTTCTCTGAAAACATCTGCCAGCATGTGAGCCAGTGCCCTGTATCATTATGGATTTTGATTTACCCTTTATCATATTGTAATTACAAATGCCTGAGTACCTGATTTATTGACTTAACTACAATTGCACCATCTTCTATTATTCTCCTGTAAAGCTTTTCTGCTTTTCCACCGGTATGATCTCTTTCCCTTATGTTTTTTTCATCTATTACTATCACTTTTTTCCCTGAGTTGATTGCTTCTTTTACAGATACCAGATTTGAGAAATTGCCGGAGCCGAACTCCACTGCAGGGAGGATTATCACATCGCTTGATTTAATAAATTCAATGTTCTTATTCTGTGAAACAAAACTAATAGGTGAAAAAGGTGCCTCAGTTACATAAGGGATTCCCAGCATCTGGGCAGTATCAAGATCTGTATCCAGAGTATTTATAACTCCACAGGATACCGTATAACCGCTGCTGTGGAGTAAATTCATTACCGGTGATGCAGCTCCGCCACCGCCAATTATATGAACTCTTAAATATTTGTTTGCTGTCTGGCTGGAAATACCCCGATCAACACCCGGATTAAAAACCGGACTAACGTAAAGTTTTTTAGTTACAGGATTTCTGCCTACAAATACATCACTTCCAAATACACTTTTTATACTTTCCCTGTTTATTATATCTTCTCCACTGCCGAAATTAAAAATCCTGCCTTCTTTTAGAAGCATTATTTTTTTGCTGTTTTGTATGGCAAGATTCACATCATGAAAAATTCCAATTATGGTTTTATTTTCTTTTTTATTTAAGCTTAGAAACAAATTCATAAATTCAATCTGGAAATTTATATCAAGATGAGAAGTGGGCTCATCCAGAAGCAGTATAGAGCTATCCTGGGCTAGAGCTTGAGCCATAATTACCCGCTGTTTTTCACCGCCTGACAGTTCCGTAAACTTTCTATTTGAAAATGGTAATATTTCAGTCTTTTCCATGGCTCCGCTAACTGCATCAAAATCCTCTTTTCCTTCCGTTCCAAATCTTGAAATGTACGGGTGTCTTCCCATCATAACCATTTCAGCTACAGTAAAGCTAAAGCCCGGATTGGTATACTGGGGCACGACAGCCACCATTTTTGCAATATCTTTTGAATCTAACTCCTCTATATCCCTTCCACCGACTTCAATTTTACCTTCATATCCTCTTAGAACCTTGCTTATAAGATTTACCAGAGTGCTTTTACCTGATCCATTTGGACCGAGGATTGAGATAAAACTTCCCTCTTCCACACTAAAACTTATATTATCCAGAACCTTATTCTGATTATAAGAAAAATCTAAATTTTTAACCGAAAGTATTTTTCTCTTTCTACTCATCTCACCTAAATTAACCAGTTTAAAAAACCTGTTTTTTTGACTTTACCAGCAGGTAAAGGAAAAACGGAACCCCGACAATTGAAGTTATAATCCCTACCGGAATTTCCCTGGGCATAAGAATAGTTCTGGCTAAAGTATCAGACATAAGCAGAACTATTCCCCCTGCTACAGCAGAAGTTGGATATAAAATTTTATGGTCGGGCCCTACAATCAACCTTAAAATATGCGGTGTGATAAGGCCCACAAATCCTATAATTCCACTAACAGAAACAGCTAAGGCAGCTATAAGTGAAGCCATTATCAACAGTATTTTTTTAACTCTGTCTGTTTGAACTCCTAACTGAGCTGCTCTTTCATCTCCAAGGGATATGATATTTAAATCCCTCATATAAAATCCGGAAATTATAATAAGCACCACTACCATAGGAGCTATAATATTAAACTTATACCATGACGCAGCGGTCAAACTACCCATAATCCAAAAAATTATTTTTGCCAGATCATGAGTCCTAAATATCATGATAAACGAGGTCATGGCACTTAGCATAGCGCTAAGGGCAATGCCAGAGAGAAGCAGTGTAGTTACTGAAACCTTCCCCCTGGCGCTGGAGATGCTGTAGACCAAAAATGTGGTGGCCAGCGCCCCGAGCAGGGCAAAAATAGTGATAGTGGAAATACCCAGTAGACCGGCGCCGGTAATAAACGCCAGACCAATAGTTGCTCCAAAAGCTGCTCCTGCGGAGACCCCGATCACAAAGGGGTCTGCCATAGGATTTCTAAAGAGCCCCTGAAAAATAACCCCTGCACTGGCAAGTGCTATACCGACAAATATGGACAAGAATATCCTCGGCAGCCTTATCTGTGAAATAATCACAATATCCCGGGGATCCAGCCGGGCAGTATTGATAAAATGATTAACCCCCGGAATAAAACTAGCTATAATCAAGGTGGTATCCTTTAAGTTTACTTTCGCAGCTCCTATTGAAGCAGCAACTATAATAAGCACTATTAATATTATTAGCAGTATTATTATATGCTTTATAGTTTTCCTTCCGGTTCCCATAAAAATTTATATAAAAAAAGTAAATACTAAATAATTGATAAATAAAAACAGTAGTTCAGTAGTCTCGCTTACTCCACCTATGATATCTCCGGTTATGCCACCGATTCTCCTGGTAAAAAACCAGCTTACAGACAATAAAAGCAAAAATAAGGCAGCAGTAACCAGTAGAGCTTTAGCTAAGATAAATAGTATTAAATAAACACTTTCTAAATTATTTAAAAAACTTAAACTGCCTACCCCGCTTCCAGTAAGATATCCAAAAAATGTATATAAAACTAAAAATAACAAAAATAAATATATACTTGAGATATAAAAATTTTTTCTTTTATTTTTATTATCTGTAAATATTTTAGCCAGGCTACTGCCGCCTCGAGCATTTTTATACCTGCCAATCAAAAAAACCATGCTCCATCTCCCGAATGCGGGCATAAAGACGATTGTTAAATAAAAAATTAAAACATGCCCTGAATTAATACTGGCTAAATAATAGACTATAGAAATCTTTAGAAGCAACAAAAAAACTATGGATAAAATTCCATATACCCCTGTATCACTTTTTTTCATAATCTCTAAAATCTTATCCTTGTCGCTCCTGCCGGAAAAAGTACCATCAAACATATCGCTCAGGCCATCAAGATGAGCTCCGCCAGATAAAAAAACTTCCAATCCAAGAAGTAAAATTACAGATAAAAATAGCGGAAATATAAAACTTGCCACAAAATAGAACAAAGATAATATCATACCAATGACTAATCCAGCTATTGGAAAATAAACCGTAGAATCAGCTACTTGTTCTCTTTTTAATATATATTTTTTTGGAATTTTTATAATGGTTAGAAATCCCAAAGCATTGATAAACTTGCTCATTATTTTAACCTTTGTTTCAGTCCTGCTATAAATAAATAAACTTCATCTGAAGCTTCTGCTATCTTTTTATTTACAACACCCATTAAGTCCCTGAAAATTCTTCCAAGGGGAAATGCAGGAACAACTCCAAGGCCAATTTCATTTGAAATAATTATTACGTTTAGCTTGCTTTCTCTTAATTCTTCCAGGAGAGATTCAAAAAATGATATGACCTCCTTTTCT
Source organism: Actinomycetota bacterium (assembly GCA_018894445.1). GTDB lineage: Bacteria > Actinomycetota > Humimicrobiia > Humimicrobiales > Humimicrobiaceae > Hydromicrobium. Next base: position 704 of record JAHIPJ010000155.1, on the reverse strand, counting down.
GCGGCTCTCTCAACTTCATTTCTTATAATTTCAATAGAGTCCAATTTATAATCATAAATGATTCTAAACAGCAAGTTAGTTATGCAATCAATAATTACAGTGTTGATATTTTCTTTGGAGATACTTTTTATAATTTTTTTTATACCCTGTTCGTCTATATTTTTGTCAGCAATTTCATAGGTTTTCCAGTTTTTTGGCCTTCTTTTTCTATGATACAAAATTCTTTTTTCCATTTCTTCATCGGTGATCTTTGAGGTAGCAATATATGCTACTCTACCATAAAGAGACTTTGCCAGCTCCTCTCCGTAACTGCTTTTTCCACTTCTCGCTCCGCCAATGAGAAAATAAATTCTTGCCAAACCTCCCCCCTCTTCTAATAGTATACTTGTTATTATTATAAACGATAATAACAAGTATACTTTACTTTATAAAAATTATTTAAGAATTAATTTTTTACTCTATTACTTCAAATTCACCAAAAATTTCAGGATGGATTGCTTTTGATAGCATTTGCAGCGCTTTAATAAGATTCTGGTTGGGACGACAAATAGGATTATCCGGGACAACATAAACCCTTCCACTGGTCACTGCATCAATGCTTGAAAACCTCTCATCTCCTGTTATTACCGAAGAATCTGCCGCCAGGCTCATAGGAGCAATTATTACATCCGGATTTTTCTCTATTAATTTTTCCACGCTATATT